>JAEZLB010000099.1 GCA_023435945.1 Pseudomonadota bacterium
GTCTCGGTTGATTTGCCTGGAGTGGCAAAACAAGACGTTTACATCGAAATCCAGGATAACAAACTCACTATAGAGGGTGAAAGGCGGGAGCCGAACGAACAAAAAAGCTTGCCCGGATATCGCAGGGACGAGCGCACTTATGGCTCCTTTTACCGGCAGATTGCGTTGCCAGCAGGCATTCCGCCAGAGCGGATGCGAGCGACCTTGCTCAATGGTGTACTGGAGATCCGTATGCCGCTGCCGCCCGGCATGCGAAGCCAGGGCAAACGCGTAGACATAGAGGATTCTTCTTGAGGAATTGCAGGTCGTGTGACGTGTAAATTTTTCGTATGCCTCTGACAGGATTCGTTGAAAGCAGGGATGATGGGGACTGAAATAATAGGTTGGGCAAGCGCGCTGATTCTGATGATGACCATTTCGCGGCAGGTGTATAAACAGTGGCGTACCCGGGACTGTAGTGGTGTTTCGAGCTGGCTGTTCATAGGGCAGACTGCGGCATCGACAGGTTTTGTTGTCTACAGCTATCTGCTGTCGAACTGGGTCTTCGTTTTGACGAATGGCTTCATTCTGCTAACTGCCATAGCAGGGCAGTTTATCTATGCGCGCAACAAGCGATTGATGAAGTATGCTCCCCTGGAGAAAGAGCGCTTATTCTGACTGGTGGTTCGCTATTGTTTCTGCGACAGTGTTTATGTTGCTTGCCGCAGGAGGCTTCATATGCTCACGCTCGGGCATGCGGTTTGCATGAAAGAAGAAACGTTTTCATCGACTGCAAATATTTAATTGCCGGGTTGAACAAGATGAGCAAAGCCTACTCTCCTTCCTTTTCCTTGATGCGGCACTTTAGGATTGTCCTTTGTGTAGCGGTGCTGCTGGGGATCGCCGGCTGCAATCGCAATGATCCTACTCACGATCCGAAACCGGCGCCGCCGACCCCGAAGACGATGTATGAGGATGGCAGGCCTGGTGTGACAGGAGCGGTATTCCGCTATCCCACAGAGGTCGTGATCCCCCGCAATACGGACGAGCGCAGTCACAAACGCCGCCTTTTACCACAGACATAGTCCAGACTGGGATGCATTAACCCTCTCTGCTGTGTCGCCGGAAAAATCCCGCTAGAACTGTTCTTTTTTCGTTCTGTCTAAACCGGCGAGACGTGACATGCAAGGAGCGTGGGGGCATGAAGATCAGGCATGTGACGACGTTAGTCACCTTATTCCTTGTTGCAGGTTCTTCATGCGCTCAGATAGGCAGTCGCGTCCATCGTGACAAGCCTGCTTCCAAACATCCCCCCGAGATCATCCAGGGCGGTGCGCTGAAAGAGTATCGGGTCGCCCCACCTCCCGGAAGATTGTCCTCCCCTGTTAACCCTGGCTCTCAGAGCTCAGGCTCAAGCTCAAGCTCAAGCCCGGGCACTACCCAGACTTATCGCAGCCCAGAGCCCCAACTCAACATGCGGCCGCCGCCGGTGGCAGCACCGGAGCTCATGGTGCATTCGCGCAATGGGGTAAGCTGGCTGTGTGGCGGGATTGGCGAACAGGAAGTCAATTTCATGAAGAATGAAGCCCGGCATTACGATCTCATGCTTACTTTCGCGGCACGTAATGGCGATTACCTGGCCAACGTTGATGTGACGCTGCAGGGACCGGGCGGAAATACGCTGATGGAGACTCAGTGCGATGGTCCCATCATGCTGGTCAATGTAAGAGGAAGTGGCGCTTACCGTATCCGGGCAGAATTCGAAATGCACGAGGTGACACGAATGGTTCAGGTGCGGGACGGGCAAGGGCAGCATCGCATCGTAGTCATGACCTGGCCCATGACGAGCGCCAGCATGTATTCCGGCCCGATCTCCTCCGGCGGTTCAGGAGAGCCTGAGGTGGAAGGCGAGGATTATCCGGCAACGGACTGACAGGTAAAAACAACAGCTGCTTGCCTAATGCAAGACAGGCAGGATGACCTGTTTGTCATTCGGCAATGAAACATGCGCTGAGGCCGCTGTGGCAGCCGCAGCGCATGAACATCGATCTATATCGATAATTACATTTTCTTCTGGGTATCGGTTGCAGCGCCTTGTACTTTCTCGCCACCGCGCTCAATGTCCTGACCCATGCCACGGAAAGTATTACATGCGCTCAGGCTGGCGGTCAGCATGACGATACCGAACAGTGCAAAAATTTTTTTCATAACAATTCCTTTCTTGATAATAATGAATCAACGAACATTGGCAGCCTATCTGCCACCCTTAAAGCGGGCAGCCCCATAAAGAGCCTCCCTTACTGCCGGTTCACCTTCACTTGAACCGTTGAGGCGGATTAGCACGCCGCGACTTGTAATAATTCATTGCGAGGGTAGCCGCTCGCATTGCTGCCTGCAGCTGGGCAGGGTTACGCAACATCATGGCTATTGTGGTAGCTAAAGTCGTGCCAAAAGTAGTGGCTGCGATTCCTTTCTTGAGATTGGCATCGGAGTCTTGCTCATCGACAGGAGGGGACGGCTTTTTCCTGCTCCTCGACCATCCTTTTGTTCCTGCTGCAACCAGTATGGCTACCCCTGCTGTCAACAGGTAAGGATGGTTCACGATCCATCGCATGGTCTGGCTTTGCGGAAATTGTTCTGCTGGCTCGGCCGGTGCATAGTCATAGGCGGCAGGCACTACCTCTTCATACGCAGGCTTCTCCCCGTTTGTCAGCATGCGCCGATAGACAGAACGGCTGCTTTCGAGCTGCTCCAGCAGCCGGCGCTTTTCTTCTTCAAGTGATATCGCTTGTCTCATAGGCTTTCTTTCACCACGGCTGCGTCTCTCTTGATTTCATCGCGCAAGGTGCTGAGCGCCGAACCAGGCCGGTGCTTGCTGGCCAGTGAAAAGCCGAAACCGGCAACTGCGGCATACAACACGACCACTCCCCAAGCCGCTAGTGCCCGATAAGGCGACTCCCACCAAGTGAGAATAATTGCCACTCCCAGGAATATAGTGGCAAGCAAGCCGAATACTGCTCCAACTACCGTGCTTAGCAGCATGACACCCAGCTCCCGTCCTTGCAGCTTCATTTCTATGCGTAGCAGCTCGATGTAGTCGCCCACCCTGTCCAGTGCAATGTGGGAGATCTGCCTGGATTTTCTGATCGCTTCAAACACGGCACATTCCTTCTCAGAAAAGTAGAGGAAGCAATACCCGCTTTAACGTCGCAGCAAGGCACCGACTACCAGGCCGATACCGGCTGCGATAGCTACCGATTGCAGCGGTTTTTCCTTCACGTAGTCAGTGGTGACGTCCATGCCATGAGTGAGCTGTTCACTGGCCTGATCCGCCATTCCCTTAGCCGAGTAGCGCAAGGAATCGATTTGCTGCATCAGGCGATCGCGCGCTTCACGCAGTTCTACATCGGTTAATGAAGAAGCCTTGGACACTAAGGTGTCGAGATCGGCTTTCAGTTTGGAAAGTTCTGAGCGCATGCTGCTGCCAGATTCCGACGACATCTCGTCACTCGAAATGCCGCTGTACATGCCGGAACTGCCCATTGCCTCGGAGCCAGTCGCTCCGGTATCGGATACATTGGATGGATAGTTGGGATTCATGATGCATATCTCCTTTTGACAAATTGGGGGGCAGGCTCAATTATGCTTGGTAGCCGGACCCCTCCCTATTGATCGGCGTCATTTCATTCATGCCGGGCGATGAAACATCTTCAAACGAAAGGCAATAAGAAAGCTCGCGTGCCTCTACGTTTCAATCCTGATGGTGCAAGGCCTGTGCCAGCCTGTGAAAGGAAGGGATGAAAAGAGGAATGACGTACGAAATGTGAAATGTGAGATGAAGAACCCGAGTGCCAACTCGCGTGCAATGCGACCTGCCTTATTCGGACTCCCGGTTTCTGCATGTCGAAGTCCCGTACGGCCGAATCATGTGAACAGCATAACGATACCTGGTCAGGATCTTCGAAAAGCATGCTCAGCCCCGTGAATGATCGCTTTGCCGGATAAGGTGAGAAAAGGTTGCTTTACTAACGGAGACAAACCCAAAGCGGCTATAATGCTAGGTTTTCTACCTGCTTAAAACGCGGGCATACTTTTCTGCGCATAAAATCTATGTCCTGTTTCACCTCAATGATTCGCCTGCTGCGGCCGGTCCTTGCGGGCTTTGCAGTAATCCTGTGTGCGCCGCTGGCGGCACAGACCATCCAAACGGAAGCCATGACAGAGCGGGTGGCTGCCTGCACCGCCTGCCACGGAGAAGAAGGGCGTGCCGCCGCTGATGGCTACTATCCTCGTATCGCCGGCAAACCGGCCGGTTATCTTTACAATCAATTGATCAATTTTCGCGATGGCCGCCGCCAATGGCCGTTGATGATTTATCTGGTCGATCATCTGTCGGACAGCTATCTGATGGAGATGTCCCACTATTTTTCGCAGGTCAAGCTGCCGTATCCGCCGCCGCAGGTCGTGAGTGTGCCGGCCAGCGTCATGGAGCTGGGACGCCAGATCGTCATATCGGGTAATCCGGCCAAGGGGGTTCCGGCCTGCGCAACCTGCCACGGTGCAAAGCTGACCGGGCTCGAACCCGCCATCCCTGGGTTGCTGGGGCTGCCGCGCGATTATCTGAATGCGCAGTTTGGCGCGTGGAAGAATGGTACGCGGCGTGCTGTGGCACCCGATTGCATGGCAGAGGTCGCCAAGCGCCTGACGGTGGAAGAGATCAGCGCCGCTTCGGCGTGGCTGGCTTCCCAGCCGGTGCCGGCGGAATATGTGGCTTTGCCCGCCACGGATGCCAAACTGCCCATGGAGTGCGGCAATGCCTTGCATGAGGTGAAGCGATGAAACGCATGGTGTTGATGATTGTGCTGGTGCTGGTCGTAGCGCCATTAGTGTGGCTGGCCCCCCAGTTCATGGCGGAGGATGTCAGCAGCAAGGCGGTATCGTCGGCCGATCCCGTGCAGCAGGTGGAGCATGGAAGTTATCTGGCCCAGGCAGGAAACTGCATTGCCTGCCATACGGTGCGTGGTGGCGAGCCCTATGCCGGCGGCCGTGGCATCGTGACGCCTTTCGGTACGCTGTATGCGTCCAATATTACCCCGGACGAGGAAACCGGTATTGGCAGCTGGACTGCAGATGACTTCTGGCGTGCCATGCATCACGGCAAATCCAAGGATGGCAGCTTCCTCTATCCGGCATTCCCCTATCCGAACTACACCAAGGTCACGCGTGCCGATTCGGATGCGCTGTATGCCTACTTCCGCACAGTGGAGCCGGTGAAGCAGGAAAACCGTGAGCATGATCTGCGTTTCCCGTACAACCAGCGTGCATTGCTGGCGGTCTGGCGAGCCTTGTACTTCACGCCGGGCGAATATCAGCCGGATACCAATCAATCCGTGGACTGGAATCGTGGCGCCTACCTGGTACAGGGACTGGGGCATTGCAATGCCTGCCACACCACGCGTAATGCGCTCGGCGGCATCGATGAACGCCTGGATCTGGCAGGCGCCGTGATTCCCGTGCTGGACTGGTACGCGCCTCCCCTGGCCGGAAGCGGCGATGGCAGCGTTGATAACGCTGCCGCTGCGCAGCAACTCGCTTCCTTGCTGAAAACAGGTGTGTCGGATCATAGTGCGGTCTACGGGCCGATGGCGGAAGTGGTGCGCCACAGCCTGCAGCACATGTCGGATTCCGATATTCAGTCCATGGTGAGTTATCTGCAGTCATTGCCCCCGCAGTCGGCGTCGCGTGCATCGCCCTCCGTCTCGGCGCGGCGCAGTGAAGCAGAGGGTTTGCTGCGCCTGGGCGCGACTATCTACAAGGACCAGTGTATTGCCTGCCACAAGGAAGACGGACGTGGCGTGCCGCGCGCTTATCCGGCATTGGCGGGTAATCCTTCAGTAACGCAGGAGGTGGTGATCAATCCTATCCGGATGATATTGCATGGAGGTTATCCGCCCAGCACCGGAGGCAATCCCCAGCCCTACGGCATGCCGCCGTTCAGCGCCTTGCTCAACGATGAGGAAGTGGCAGCGGTCGTTTCTTATATCCGTAATACCTGGGGTAACCAGGCCTCGGTGATTTCGCCGCTGGAAGTAGGGCGCTATCGTACCGTGCCACTGGATTAAGACAGCGCGGTAT
>JAEZLB010000106.1 GCA_023435945.1 Pseudomonadota bacterium
GAGTAGGCGTCCTTCATCGTGAATTCGCGGCCGCGCATCAGGCCGAAACGCGGGCGGCGTTCGTCGCGAAACTTGGTCTGGATGTGGTAGAAGTTCAGCGGCAACTGGCGATAGGACTTGATTTCACTGCGTACGACATCGGTGATCACTTCTTCTGAAGTGGGCTGGATGGCGAAATCGCGGCCATGCCGGTCCTTTACCCGCATCAATTCAGGGCCCATCTTGTCCCAGCGGCCGGTTTCCTGCCACAGTTCTGCCGGCTGCACCAGAGGCATCAGCAGCTCGATGGCGCCGGCACGATTCATTTCTTCCCGCACAATGGCTTCCACCTTGCGTATACTGCGCAAGCCCATGGGCATGTAGGTATAGATGCCGGAACCCAGGCGCTTGATCATGCCGGCACGCATCATCAGTTTGTGGCTGACGATTTCCGCGTCAGAAGGGGCTTCTTTGAGAGTGGAAATAAAAAAACGCGAGGCTCGCATAGGGGTAGCTTCTTTTTGAAAAGAGAGGTTTATAATCGACTTAATTTTAAAGGATTAGCTGGCTGATGCGACCCGCTGTACGAAGAAAGTCGTCGACTTCTCACGACTTGTCTCAAGCGCCATGAAAATGGCCGAGTGAACAACTCCACTTGACTGGGCAGGTGCTTCAGCTGCAGAAAGTATTGAGGTGATTTATGCTGGACCGTGAAGGCTTTCGCCCGAACGTCGGCATTATTCTGCTGAACACCAACAATGAGGTTTGGTGGGGCAAGCGCATACGCGAACATTCATGGCAGTTTCCGCAAGGCGGCATTAAATACGGCGAAACACCGGAACAGGCCATGTACCGCGAATTGCAGGAAGAAATCGGGCTATTGCCGCAACACGTAAAAATCCTCGGACGAACACGTGACTGGCTGCGCTACGAGGTTCCTGATCATTTCATCAAGCGTGAAATCCGCGGGCATTATCGCGGGCAGAAACAAATCTGGTATCTGCTGCGCCTGGTCGGGCGCGATTCCGATGTCAACCTTCGCATCACCGACCATCCTGAGTTCGATGCGTGGCGCTGGCATGACTACTGGGTTCCGCTGGATACCGTGATTGAATTCAAGCGCGACGTTTATCGTCAGGCATTGCAGGAATTATCACGCTTTCTTCATCGCCCGAATGCCACGAATAACCGCAGGGCCCGGCCTCGCCCGCCATCCCCCGAGGAAAAACTCGACACCTCGGCGAACGCTGCCCTCAATAAGCTGAGTACGGGCACAACCGATTAGGACCACGCAATAAAAAAGCGCGATGGAAAAAATTCATCGCGCTTTTTATGCATATCGGCGCTTACAGCAGCACCAGGTTATCCCGATGAATCAGTTCGTGTTCCTCCACGAAGCCCAGTATCGCCATGATTTCCGATGAGGGATGGCGCATGATGCGTCTCGCATCCGAACTGGAATAATTCGTAATGCCACGCGCCACCGCACGTCCGGTTTCGTCATAACAGGTAATCACGTCACCGCGGCCAAATTCGCCGCCAACTTGAGTGACACCAATCGGCAACAGTGACTTGCCTTCCTGCGTCAGCTTCTGCACCGCGCCAGCGTCCAACACGACCTTGCCAGCAGTCTTCAAATGATCCGCCATCCATTGTTTGCGGGCGGTGAGATGACCGGTCTGAGCCAATAGCTGCGTGCCTATCGCCTCGCCATTCGCCAGGCGCACCAATACATTTTCTTCCCGCCCCCAGGCAATCACGGTGTGGGCACCGGATTTGGCAGCCCGCTTGGCAGCAATGATCTTGGTCAGCATGCCGCCGCTGCCTATGCCGGTGCCTGCACCGCCTGCCATCGCTTCGAGCGCCGGATCGCCTGCCATTGCTTCATGGACGAATTGCGCATCCGGGTTCTTTCTCGGGTCTGCCGTATATAAACCTTTTTGATCAGTAAGGATAATCAGCGCATCGCACTCCACCAGGTTGGCTACCAAGGCCCCCAGGGTGTCATTGTCGCCAAACTTGATTTCATCGGTGACAACGGTATCGTTTTCATTAATTACCGGCACCACCCCAAGGCGCAACAGGGTGAGCAAGGTGGAGCGGCCATTCAGATAACGTTCACGGTCTGCCAGGTCGGCATGGGTCAGCAGAATCTGCGCCGACCGCAACTCATGTTTCCCAAAACTGGTTTCGTATATCTGCGCCAGTCCCATCTGGCCGACGGCGGCGCAAGCCTGCAATTCATGGATTTCCGTTGGACGCTTTTCAAAACCCAGCCGCTTCATGCCTTCGGCGATGGCACCGGAGCTGACTAGAAGCACCTCCTTGCCCATCGCTCGTAAGTGGGCAATCTGCGCCGCCCAATTTGCAATGGCGGTCACATCCAGGCCCTTGCCATCGTTGGTGACCAGCGAAGATCCGACCTTCACCACCAAGCGCCTGGCGTTTTGTATAACGGAATTCATGATTATCGTAGTATGCGTCGTCTATCTATTGAATGTGCCGAGCACCTTGCTTAGTCCTGCACCTTGAAACGTGGATCATCGGGATCGATGGAATCGATTGCGCGCACTTCATCCATCAGCGTCTCCTGGGAGCGGATTTCCTGCTGCTTTTGCTGCGCCAGGTAATCGTATGCCGCCACGATCAGTTCTTCGCAGCCATCACGGGTTAAAGCAGAAATCTGGTAAACCGGACCTTTCCATCCAAACCGCTTGGTGAAATCCTTGACTCGCTTGGCGCGCTCCTCTTCCGGCACCATGTCCAGCTTGTTCAGCACCAGCCAGCGCGGCTTGTCGTAAAGCGATTCGTCGTATTTCTTCAGTTCCTTGACGATGGCCTTGGCTTCCTTGACCGGGTCGACATTCGCATCAAATGGTGCCAGATCGACAATGTGCAGCAACAAGCGCGTGCGTTGCAAATGGCGCAGGAATTGTATGCCCAGCCCGGCGCCCTCGGCCGCCCCCTCGATCAGACCAGGAATGTCGGCAATGACGAAACTCTTTTCCGAGCTGACACGCACCACTCCCAGATTGGGATGCAAGGTGGTGAAAGGATAATCGGCGATCTTGGGGCGCGCATTGGAGACAGCGGAAATGAAGGTGGACTTGCCGGCATTCGGCATGCCCAGCAAACCGATATCCGCCAATACTTTCAGTTCCAGGCGCAGTTCGCGTCGCTCACCTTCCTTGCCCTCGGTTCTCTGGCGCGGTGCGCGATTGGTGGAGGACTTGAAGTGGATATTACCCCAGCCACCGTCGCCGCCCTTCGCAAGCAGCACAGTCTGACCATGATCGGTCAGATCAGCGAGCAGTTCGCCAGTGACATTATCGTAAATGAGGGTGCCTACCGGCATGCGCAAGGTGACATCGTCGGCGCCCTTGCCATAACAGTCGGAGCCACGACCATGCTCACCATTGCGTGCCTTGTGCAGCTTTGAATACCGGTAGTCCACCAGCGTATTCACATTGCGGTCGGCTATCGCCCAGATGCTGCCTCCCTTGCCGCCGTCACCGCCATCGGGGCCACCGAAGGGACGGAATTTCTCACGGCAAAAGGAAACAATACCGTTACCACCATCGCCGGCAATGACTTCGATTCGTGCTTCGTCTATGAACTTCATAATGGGTGCCAAAAATAAAAAAGGCCCTACCTCAGGGCAGAGCCTTTTTGGTGAAGGCTTGCGCCTTGCTCAAGCCACTGGAGACCAGTAACTTACGCAGGCACTACCGTCACGAGATGACGCTTCAGTGCACCTTTGGTGACAAACTGAACCGTACCGTCGATCAGAGCGAACAGAGTATGATCTTTGCCGATACCCACGTTCTCGCCTGCATGCACCTTGGTGCCGCGTTGACGGATGATAATACCGCCGGCATTGATAGCCTGACCACCGTAGACCTTGACGCCCAGTCGTTTCGACTCGGAATCGCGGCCGTTGCGCGTAGTGCCGCCGCCTTTTTTGTGTGCCATTTCTGACTCCTAGATAAAGTGTTGGTTCGGTTCGCGATTACGCGTTGACCGATACGATCTGCAATTCGGTATAGTTCTGGCGATGGCCCTGGCGCTTTTGATAGTGCTTGCGGCGACGCATCTTGAAGATCTTTACCTTGTCATGGCGACCATGCGCCACTACCGTAGCCAGCACCTTGGCACCTTCGACCAACGGCGCACCAAATTTGATGGTGTCACCAGCGCCCACTGCGAGCACTTGATCCAGGGTGATTTCGGAGCCAATGTCTGCCGGTATCTGTTCTACTTTGAGTTTTTCGCCAGCAGCAACTTTATATTGTTTGCCGCCGGTTTTTATGACCGCGTACATGGAGAACCTCATCGAATGAATTAAGAACAATTTCCCCCGCTCAGGCCTGAAAAACCCACCCAAATCGGGAAAACCGCCAATTATACATGGACTTAGGTCGCCGTCAAAGTACTCTATGCAGCCAGGCAACGGCATTTTGCCGCCCCGACCAAGAATGAGCATCGGCAACAGAATGTGAGGCATCGTATAATTTCACGTTACGCAATTTTGCCTGATCCTTCGAATATCCTGAATATCCCCCATGTCTACCCCGCCCCGGAAAAACCTGATCACCGAGTCTCTCGCTTCCGAAATGGAAGCCGTCAATCAGGTTATTCGCCAGCAGCTTCATTCCGACGTACCGCTGGTCAACCAGATCGCCCATTACATCATCAGTGCCGGCGGCAAGCGTATCCGCCCGATCTTGGTGCTGCTGTTTGCGAATGCTCACGGGTACAAAGGCAATCACCATCACAACTTGGCGGCCATCGTTGAATTTATTCACACCGCTACCCTGCTGCACGACGACGTGGTGGATGAATCTTCGCTTCGACGCGGACGCGAAACGGCGAATGCCCTGTTTGGCAATGCCGCTTCCGTGCTGGTGGGCGATTTCCTCTATTCCCGCTCCTTCCAGATGATGGTGGCGATACGCGAAATGCGCGTGATGCAGATTCTGGCCGATGCAACCAATGTGATTGCGGAAGGTGAGGTACTGCAGCTGATGAACATGCATGATCCGGATGTGACGGAAGAACGTTACCTCCAGGTGATCCGCTCGAAAACGGCCAAGTTGTTTGAAGCCGCCGCCCAGCTCGGCACCCTGATTGCTGGCGGGTCGGAAACCGACATCGAGGCAGCCGGCGAATACGGACGCTCTGTAGGCACCGCTTTCCAGCTGATTGACGACGTGCTGGATTACTCGGGCAATGCAGCCGAGATTGGAAAGAATGTCGGTGACGATCTGCGTGAAGGCAAGCCCACGCTCCCCTTGATTTATCTGATGCAGAACGGCACACCTGCCCAACGCGAACTGGTACGCAACTGCATAGAACAAGGCGATGAACAGCATTTCTCCGAGATCCTGGAAGCCATCAACCGCTCCGGCGCCCTTGAGTACACCAAGAAAGCAGCCCAAGCCGCTGTGGAGCGCGCAAAGGCTACGCTAGCTCCGCTTTCAGATAGCCAATTCAAGGAATCTTTGCTAGAATTATGCGCTTTCGCAGTTGACCGAAACCACTGAAATTCTGGCATTCGGTCGGCAGCCGAAGATCAATCGGGGTGTAGCTTAGCCTGGTAGAGCGCTACGTTCGGGACGTAGAGGCCGGAGGTTCGAATCCTCTCACCCCGACCAGATTCTTCTTGCATGTCAAGGAACGACAAAGCCCCGCATCGCGGGGCTTTGT
>JAEZLB010000122.1 GCA_023435945.1 Pseudomonadota bacterium
TCGGTGCGCAGGCCGAGGCGCGCCAGCTTCTCCGCGGTCTTGCTGGTGCGCGGTTTGGCTGGGGAATCGGGTGCGGCTTTCTTGGCAGCGTTGGCAGGCATGACGGGCTAAAGAGAGCAGTAACGCGTAAAATAGCGGCTTTGCGCAATTCGCATCATAACCGACACGAGGCGCGACGGCCTGTTTATTGTATTGGCAATGTGTTGCTGGTGCGGCCTGACCTTGGGTTCATCCATTCATGTATTCACTTTCTGACTTTGACTTCGAACTGCCGCAAGAATTGATTGCACAAGTGCCGCTGCCGCAACGCAGTGCCTCACGCCTTTTGCACGTGGAGCCGCAGCAGCTGATGGATCGGGCTTTTGCGGATATTGTCGATTTGCTTCAGCCGGGCGACCTGCTGGTGTTCAACGACACCAAGGTATTAAAAGCCCGCTTTTATGGCATCAAGGCGACCGGCGGCAAGGTGGAGGCATTGGTGGAGCGCGTACTCGATACCCGCACCGTGCTGGCGCAGGTGCGCGCTTCCAAGTCGCCGCCGGCAGGCACGACGCTACGCTTGGCCGATGCCTTTGACGTGACAGTAGGCGATCGGGCAGGCGAGTTCTATACGCTGCATTTTCCGTCCGATGTGTTCGAGCTGATCGAGGCGCACGGAAGATTGCCGCTGCCGCCTTACATCGAACATGAAGCCGATGCGGTGGACGAGTCGCGTTACCAGACCGTTTATGCGCGGGAGCCGGGTGCCGTAGCTGCGCCGACTGCCGGTCTGCACTTCGATGACGCGTTGCTAGAGCGCCTGCGGGCCAAGGGAGTGAAGACTGCTTTCGTGACCTTGCATGTCGGTGCGGGGACTTTCCAGCCGGTGCGCACTGAAAACCTGGCCGAGCACAAGATGCACAGCGAGTGGTACACGATTACTGGTGAAACCGTGGCTGCCGTCAAGGCGACGCTGGCTGCTGGCCGTGATGTGGTGGCCGTGGGGACGACCAGCATGCGAGCGCTGGAATCGGCGTCGCAGACGGGCGAACTGGTGGCAGGCAGCGCCGATACCCGTTTGTTCATTACGCCGGGCTACCAGTTCAAGACGGTCACTCGCCTGATCACCAATTTCCATTTGCCGAAATCGACCCTGCTGATGCTGGTGTCGGCCTTTGCCGGATACGACCGCATAAAAACCGCCTATGCCCATGCCATCGCACAGCGTTACCGCTTTTTCAGTTACGGCGATGCGATGCTGTTGAGGCGCAGCTGATAAGGTGCCTTTCCTGATGAATCAACCATGCTGAAATTTGAACTATTAAAAACCGATGGTCATGCCCGCCGCGGGCGGGTGACCGTCAATCACGGGGTGATCGAAACGCCCATCTTCATGCCGGTCGGTACCTACGGTTCGGTGAAGGCGATGTCGCCGCAGGATCTGACGAATATCGATGCACAGATCATCCTGGGCAACACTTTCCACCTGTGGCTGCGTCCCGGCATCGATATTCTCAACAAGTTCGGCGGCCTCCACGGTTTCATGGGCTGGGACAAGCCCATCCTGACCGACTCCGGCGGCTTCCAGGTGTTTTCACTGGGCGCGATGCGCAAGATTACCGAAGAGGGCGTTAAGTTCGCATCGCCTATCAATGGTGACAAGCTGTTTCTGTCTCCTGAGGTGTCGATGCAGATTCAGCGCGCACTCAATTCCGACATCGTGATGCAGTTCGACGAATGCACGCCCTACGAAATTGATGGGCGTCCGGCCACGATTGAGGAGGCGGCGCAATCGATGCGCATGTCGCTGCGCTGGGCCAAGCGTTCTTATGACGAATTCCGCAGGAGTGAAAATCCTAATGCGCTGTTCGGCATCGTGCAGGGCGGCATGTTCGAGCACCTGCGCGACGAATCGCTGGCCGGCCTGAACGAGATCGGTTTCGACGGCATCGCCATCGGCGGGTTGTCGGTGGGCGAACCCAAGGAAGACATGTTGCGTGTGCTGGCGCACATCGGTCCGCGCCTGCCGGCGGACAAGCCGCATTACCTGATGGGCGTGGGAACGCCGGAAGACCTGGTGGCGGGTGTGGCGAATGGCGTGGATATGTTCGATTGCGTCATGCCGACGCGCAATGCGCGCAATGGCTGGCTGTTTACCCGTTTTGGCGATATCAAGATCAAGAATGCGCGTTACAAGGAGGATCAGCGGCCGCTGGATGAGAGTTGCGACTGTTATGCCTGCCGTCATTTCTCGCGGGCGTATCTGCATCATCTTCACCGGGCCGGGGAAATTCTCGGTGCGCAACTCAATACCATCCACAACCTGCATTACTATCTGCAACTGATGCGCGAAATACGTTCCGCCATCGAAGCAGGGCAGTTCACGGAATTCACGGCGCGTTTTCAGGCGGATCGCCAGCGGGGAACCGACTGAGATTATTCTGTGACAAGCTTGTTGCCTCGTTAATTTGCCCCTATTTTTGCGGCATTCCGATGCTAAAATGCCGCTTTGTTTAAAACGACATACTGGAGAAAAACGTGTTT
>JAEZLB010000249.1 GCA_023435945.1 Pseudomonadota bacterium
AAGCGGTGCCAGCCGTGCTCGTCTAGTTCAGCAAGATGTGCCTTATATTTCGCATCGACGATGTGAACCGAGTTGCCGCGGAACACGACGATATCTGGAACCAATTGACCCATCGACCTGTGAGTCGGGTCGGTCCATTCGAGCGGAAATACTGTTTCACGCTTACGTCCGACTCGGACTGCACCGCCTGTTGCCGCCACCTCGCGACGGATCGTCGCCTCCACGTAGTGTTCCCACAGTTCATTTAGCCGCATGGACCAAGCGAGACCATCCATCTCACGGCCTCCTCCCAATCCTCGCTCGTCGGCTACCCAGCCCAATGCTTCTAAGCCGTTTCGAAGGAGAATGTCAGCGACGCGTCCGTCCGCGAGTCTCGTCAACTCGTCGCGTGCCGGGACGAGCGGGAGTACGTCTCGAAGCTGCGTGAGCACCTCATCCGCCACGGCAATTAACAATCGCGCGATCGCATCAGCACCTGAGACCGACATCAACGCTTGACGAACGCGTTCCACGCCCCATCGAATCATTCGTCGCAGCTTCGGATCGCTGGCGAGATCGGGAAATCGACATGGCAGTCGATCCCACTTGCCCCGGGCCACCGCTTCGCGCACGTACCTTGACCATACAATCTGGCCTCGAGGATGGCGGAGCGTTTCCTCCTCGATGCGATAGCCGCGCCGCAGTGCCCGCAGTAGATCAGCAAGGCGCGCGAGTACGGGGCCCGCTAGCACCCATGGCGGAACCTCTCGACCGCTGCCGGGTACTAACGGCCCTTCCAGAAAGTTTGGTTGAGTTTGCCACCCGGTCTGCGTAAGTACGCGGCCAACACCCGACCATCCGAATCGAGGTTCAACAAGAAAGCCAGCGCTAACATGGCCTGTTTGTGCCGAGCGAAGCGGGATCGCGCCCGCGCAACTGCCGGGAACGAGCGACAACCGAACGCCGCTATCCGACGATGATACCTCCGCAGAAACATCGAGCCGCGCAAGCGCCTTCTCATTGAGGCGAAGGAATGAATCCGCGAACGCACCCCATCCGCCGCCTCGCTGAGCTGGTGCGAAAACTTCAGGATCGAGGGCCATGCCGCGGCCGTGATCGGTCGCGCGAATGAGTGGTTTCTGACTCGGCCCCGCACCCGCGTGGCGAGGTGCCACACGCTGCGGAAGTGGGCGAAAGCTTCTACGACGCGGAGGCATGGCTACCAGCCATGTCTTCGAGCGCATCGCGCACCGCATGGAGCTCTGTCGATGCCGGCCCAAGCAGTCCTTGCTGCAAATATTCGTCGACGAGCGGAATGATCTCGAAGCGCAGTCTCTGACGAAACTCTGCCTCGCTATTCGCAATGAAGTATGCGTGTCCCGGAAGCAGGTGCAGCGCCTCACCGGGTGCGTGCTCAACGAACACATCACTCAGCATGTCGAATGCCCGCGTTGCAGGCTCGAGACCCTGCGCGGCGAGTACGTTCCGGTCAGGCGGGACCGTCACAAATGCGAAACGCCGGCGTACCGCCAGATCCATGCTCGCGATGCTGCGGTCGGCGGTGTTCATAGTGGCGAGAACGTACAAATTCTCCGGCAAGGAAAACTCTGCTGTTCCATCGATCGCATGGGGGAGCCTGACTCGACGCGCGTGCTGACCTCCGACTTCAGCAGCTTCGAAGAGGTAAATTGCTTCGCCCAATACTTTGCCGAGATCTGCGCGATTGATCTCATCCACGACCAGAACGAACGGCCCGTCCGCTGCTGCCTTCGCCGCACTCAACAACCACCCGCTCCGCACGTCGAATCGCAGGGTCTTATCCGATGCGTCCGGAGACAATCCCACGACGAAGTCTTCATATGTCACCGCCGGATGGAACTGGACAGTCATGCCACGTCCAGCGAAGTGCGTAGCTCTGACCTGCTCGGCCATCCGAGTCTTGCCGGTACCGGGCGCGCCTTGCAGGATCACGAACCGGCGCTGACGCAGCAATGCCGCCACGTCATCTACACCGGGCGACGCGAACAGGTCGCTACGGAGTGCTGCATGGAACTCATCGTACTCCGACTCATGCGCTTTCATCACCGTCCAGCCGCGCTCAAATGCGTAAAGATCCAAGAAGGCTTGAACGACGACTCGAGCCTGCTCGGGATCTTTCGGCACGCGCGCACATGCGTACAGCTCAGCGCCATAGCGCTTGAAGACCTTCTCAAAGCCAGGAAACCGGTCCATTGCGCTCTTTGGAACGGACACACCCAACGCCGACGGATCCGGCTTCGTCCAACACTCGATACCTCGTCGCGCGAGATACCTGCGGAGCGCCGCGATACGCCGTCGATGACCGGGCCGAGTCAGGATCCCCTCGTCCGGAGCAAGACCGCGCGTTCCGACACCGAAATCGATCAGCGAGCCTTCAGCCGTCGGAAACCACACGATGCTAGTTCCACCATAGGGTCCGGACGGCGGGTTGTCGGCGTTGATCAATCCAGCAAACGGAATTCCGCCTTCATCGCTGCTCGTCGCGAGCGCGTATGCGTCGCGCGCCGCCGTCGGCGCTGCGTGTCGCTTCTGATAGCGCTCGCCGAACAAGGCATCGATGCGTGGTCGCATGCCACCTTCGATTCCATTGAGACCTAATGCAATTGCGGTAGCCAACTCTTGTAGCGCGTCTGCCATCTACTGGTACCCAACTTTGTGGAGGAATGTCCGCTTACCGCTCCGTGTCAGCCACGCCCGTCCGAGGTCGCCTCAACGGCCTCGCTTCCGAACTCCTTTCGAAGGAACGTCAGAGTGGCTTCATTCGTCAGTTTGCAAACGACGTTCTGGTTCGCGAACGCACCGGGGAAGAAGCGAGCCTTGTTAATCGGCACGGTTGCAGCCCATCGCACCCTGATCGCATATGCATATCCGTCTGGATCTCCGCTCTCATTTAGATCCGGCCGGCCCAAGCGATCGATGAGCTTCGATCCATCCTCAAGCGCCACTTGGTCAATCGGCATCGCCGGATGCTCCACCACGCCAGTTCCGAGGTATCCGGCTTGTCTCTGATATACCCAGACTCGATCACCCACGCTTAGCTTCAGAAGCGGCCGCCAATACCGAGGGTGGCCACCAGCGGAAACGTAACCGAGCTCACGACAGAACTCCCAATGCCGTTCGTAATTGAGGCCCCTCGCGTCGACCTTGGGTGCATCAGGCGTGTCCATTCCGAGATTGACGTACCAGTCGCCCTGCCACGCCGCTTCCTTTCGCCTTGCTTCCCTAGCCTCCGTGGCCTTCTCCCTCAAACCGACGAGATACTCACTCGCTTCCGGCAGCGGAATGACTTGCTGGATGTCTAGCAAGACGCGCCCACCGTCCATGTGAGGCCGCAACCGAACGCACCGGATGTCGAGATCCCGTTCGTTGAGCCACAGCACGGACGTCGTCAGCTCCTTCGAGAAATCGGCGGATGCCAGGACAATTCGCACATCCTCACCGAATGCTCGCTCGTCAGGGGTTGCCCACCCCAAGAACTCCAGCAGGCACTGCGTTGCATCGTCCGTCCGATCTCTGTCGCGCATGTATCGTGCGAAGATCTCAGCTGCCTTCTCAAACGTCATGGCGGAAACCATCGCGGCATATCGGATTGCTTGGAGCTCCATGTGCGCCCCGTCCTCAGACCGCTTGAGCTCAATGACCACAATGTTCGCTTGCTTGTCGATTCCAAGCAGATCAATTCGCCGTCGCGAGTCGCTCCAATCTGCAAACTCTTCCGAGATAATCAGCGTATCGGGTGAGATCAACTCGATCTGATCGCGAAGCAGCCGCTGCAGGTCATATCGTTCCCTGATTCCGAACAGTGAAAAGTTCGTCACCGGTAGTTCGACCAACCGCGCGCCCGTGAGCTCGTATATCGGCATCGTCTAACTTCCCTCGTAGCTTCTGCTTATCAGCGGCTGCGCTTTCAGCAGTTCCGCATTCGTCCGCACCGTGAGCTCGAGATCACCAGTTCCCCAATGGCCAATCTGGCGAACGTCGCGGCTGAAATCCTCTTCGAGCCTCACGTTGTCGGGATTGAGCTTGAGGTAGAGGACCAAGGCGCGCTTCTGCACCACAATCGAAGCGAAGTTCTTGATGCGGCGGTAGGCCATATACAGTTTGAGCTGCTTCTCCTGGACATCGTCGCCTAGCGCCATGATGAACGTGCGCGCTTGAGCGAACAGATCTTTGATCTCTTGCTCTGCATCCTCAATGGCTTGGACGACAGGCTTGTCCATTCCGCGTCTCGTCGGTCGCGCCGCGTCGCCCCGGTGCTCATCATCGCCATCCAGTACGACATTGTTCGTCCGGTGAACAAGTTGCAACGCGAGCAGATCATTGCCAAATTTCTGGTAACGAAGCAGATCGATGTTTCTATTGATCTGCTGAACGGCATGTTTGTCATACCGCGTGAAGTCACCTGCGATGCAGAGTAGACGCGGGGCTGTCCAATCGATCTCCGCGGAACGCTTGCCGCCAAGCTTCTGCTGGACCAGAAGCTGAAACTCGGCTTTGTGATCGAGCAACCAATCCAAATAGAACAAGCCCTGATTAATGACGTTCTCGTTTGTCGATCGCTTGTACTCGATGATGACCGGGCAGTCGTCTTCATCGATCGCGAGCGTATCGATTCGTCCACCGTGCGTCTTTCCGGTGGAGTACTCGCTCGCGAGGAACGTCACACCGAGGAATGTTTCCGAATCACGTTCGATCAGCGTTTGCAGCGAGCGCTCGACGCTGACGGCTTCGCCGGGAAGTTCGATGGCGCGGCCGGTTGGGTGGAGTTTGAAGAGCTTTACGTCGGACATGGGATTGTCAGTCAGAAAGTAGAGAGGCGTTTAACACTTGCCTAGCGTGATGCACTGATGAACATATCCGGAGTGGATCAGGTTTTGCGATGATGCATTCATCGGATGGTTCCCAGAGCCATATCAATCTCCCTCATTCAATTCCATGGTAGGGTCCGCCGAATCCGACCTGCCCTCTGCTCATCGCGG
>JAEZLB010000268.1 GCA_023435945.1 Pseudomonadota bacterium
GCCGGCCAACGACGTGCGTACTTGATCGAGCAGCTGGGAGTCCTTCAATCAGGACAGCGCGAAGGCGCGGAGCTGCATTCGAGCGCGCTCACCCAAGAGATTGCAGCGCCGCAGGCCTGGGCGGACATTGCGTCTTATCTAAATCAATTGCTGCCGAACACGCAGCCACAGGCAGGAGATGGCTCGGCGCTCGAGCTCGGTGAAAGCGTGTATCAGCAGGACTGTGCAAGCTGCCACCGCGAGGATGCTCGCGGCGATGACGACGGGTTCGTGCCGTCGCTGCGTGGACAGCACTACGAGTACCTGCTCAGTCAGATGAGCTCTCTTGCTCAGGCGCATCGGCGCAACGTGAACCTGACTCTGGCGCCGTTCATGAAGTCCTTCTCCAGCGCTGAGATGAGCGCGATCGCCGATTACCTGTCGCGGATGCGTGGTGTGGCGGAGGAGCAGCGCGCATTGCACGAAGACATCTCACCGCCCAGGTGATGTATGAATGACTTCCGACGTACGACCCCACGCAAATGGACTTGCTCGCTGCGACGATACCCGCACTGTCGCTACTGATCGTCGCGAATGCGACGCCGGTGATCCTTGCGCGTCTGTGTCGCCACTGGGGAGACTATCCCCTTGATCTGGGTTGGGTTGCACCGGACGGTGAGCGTTTGCTGGGCGATCATAAGACCTGGCGCGGCTTGCTCGGTGGTGTTGTTGCGTGCGGCGCGCTGGCCGTCGTTCTCGGGCTGTCGGTTCCTACGGCGATGATGTTCGCGACCATATCGCTCCTGGCTGATGCGATGTGGAGTGCCGTGAAGCGACGTTTGCATTGGCGGGCAGGGGCCGAGCGACCGGTCCTGGATCAGCTTGCCGAATCGCTGTTGCCGATGCTGCTGTGCGCCGATCGACTTGGGCTTGGCGCGCGGGAGATCGTCGTGGTGTGTGTCACTTTCACGCTTCTCGATATCGCATGCGCGCCCGCACGGCGATAAATCGGCTGTTCTCGCGGCCGGCGCAGCGATCCTGGGGACTCTTTGTCGCGGCGGGATGCGTACCGGCCCAGATTGGAGCGCACGTGCGTGTCGGAGCGGTGAGCTCATGCAATCGAGCGCATCGCGGGGGATCCGGACGCGCCCGAGCGCGCCGTCGATCTGCGATTCAGGACTGCATCGGCGGCCACTTCCGCGATCATGATCGTCGGCGCGTTGGTGTTTCCGCTGATGAGCGTCGGCATGATGGACGCGTCGATGACTCGCAGCGATTCAACGCCATGGACGCGTAGCTCCGGATCGACGACTGCGCGATCGTCCACGCCCATGCGACAGCTTCCGGCGGGGTGATACAGCGTCTCCGCACGTCGTCTGATGAAATCGATGATGGCATCCCGCGAGCGAACGTCGGCGCCCGGGAAGATCTCGGGACCTCTGAATGCATCGAACGGGGAGGCGGCTAGGATTTCCCGCGCGATGCGAACTGCTTCGATCATCGCATCGAGGTCGACGCCTTCGTGCAGATAGTTCGCATGGATCAGTGGCGCAGCGAACGGATCGTTCGAGCGCAGCGAGATGCTGCCTCGGCTCTGGGGCCGCAGAAAGCATGCGTGCAACGTATATCCGTGACCAGGCAGACGATTGCGGCCGTGATCGTCGAGTTGGGCCGGCACGAAATGGAGCTGGATATCGGGCCGATCGACGGTTGCGTAACGACTCGAGCAAAAGGCTCCGGCTTCGGCGATGTTCGATACGGCGGGTCCGCGGTGCCGCAGTACGTACTGCAATCCGGCCTGCAGCTCCTGCCAACGGGAAAGATCGTATGTAATCGGCTTCAGGCATTTCTGCAGGATCGTCACGTCGAGGTGATCCTGCAGATTCGAGCCGACGCCGGTAAGTGCGCTCGCGACAGGAATGCCGAGGCGCTTCAGATCGTTTGCAGGCCCGATGCCGGACAGCAGAAGCAGTTGGGGCGAGTTCACCGCGCCTGCGCAGAGCAGGATTTCGCCGATACATTCGTGGCGCATTGTGCGTCCGCGTTCGATCGCTTCCACCGCAGTGGCCCGACCTCGCGTGAGCACGATTCGCGTCACGTGGCTCCGTGTGGCGATCTTCAGGTTGGATCGCCGCCGCGCACCGCTCAGATAGGCTTTGGCGCTGCTACAGCGCCGGCCGTTCTTCTGGGTCACTTGATACAGTCCGGCGCCTTGCTGATGTGCGCCATTGAAGTCCGGGTTGCAGGGCGAACCGATGGACACGGCGGCATCGACGAACACATGACTGAGCAGGTTGACGTACCGCAGATCTTCGACCGCGAGCTTGCCCCTGGTGCTGTGATACATCGAGCCATCGAGCCTCGATCCTGGAATCTGGCGCTCGGATCGCTTGAAGTAGGGCAGTACCGCGTCGAAGTGCCAATCGACATTTCCGGCGCGTGCCCATTCGTCGTAGTCCTGCGGGTGGCCCCGCACATAGCACATCGCATTGATGGAGCTCGATCCGCCGAGAACTTTGCCCCGCGGCCAGTACAAGCGCCGCTGCGCCAGCTCGGGCTCCGGCTCGGTGGAGTAGTGCCAGTTGATGGTCCGGTCATGGACCAGATGGGCGAGGCCGGCCGGCATGTGAATCATCGGATGACGATCTGCTCCTCCTGCTTCGATGAGCAGCACCGAGGTGTCCGGATCCTCCGAGAGTCGATCTGCGAGTACGCAGCCAGCCGAGCCTGCGCCGATGATGATGAAGCGATATGCCTCATGCCTCATGCGCCGCGCTCCTGTTCGGCAGGGCAGTCGATATCGAATGGATCGTCGGCCCCGGCGAGTATCTGTTTCATGATCCGGGTTTCGCGATCCTCGATGACGCGGAGCAGATCCTCCGCGCTGCCCATCTTGGCGAAGGCCGCATATCCACGTTCGAGGAACTGCTGCAGGGTACCGACGCCCGCCATGCGCGCGGGGTAACGTGCGGCTCGCAACGCGGCGGCGATCCACGGTCGTGTGATGAGGTCATCGAGTGCACGGCCGGCCGAGACGATGAGGGAGATCTGGTGTTCGCGGTCGCGCCGGCGATCGACCCGTCGATAGGCCTGCGCGTAGGTCTGCGGCGAAAGGGACTCCTCGCCGAGATCACGCGCCATGGCGATATCCAGGCTCTGCGACAGGGCTTCGAGTTCGAGCGCCTGCGTCACCGATTCCAGGGCATGCGAAGGCAGCACCTGGTGCCAGCCCTTCATGACCCGTTGCAGGTCGCGATCGCGCCGATGAAAGTCGTGCGGTCCGTACAGGTCCTGCACGAAGAAATCGAGCGCGTCCCGGAAGCGGGCAATCGAGTGATAGTCCGCGTACGTTGCGCGCAGACGCTCCACCTGCCAGTGCTGCAGCCGTTGCAGGGCTGCCTCGCTCGATGGGTCCGCATGTATCTCCGCGCGGGTGGCAGCGATCGTGTCAATGAGCGACAAGGCTCTGGGGGTCATGCTTCGTCTCCTGCGCCTGGGGCTGCAGCATGCGACGCAGGATCTTGCCGACGTTGGTCTTCGGCAGGTTGTCGCGGAACTCGATGTACTTCGGAACCTTGAATCCCGTCAGGTGCTCGCGACAATGAGTCAGCAGAACTTCGGTCGTGAGAGAGGCACTGCGGGCGACGACATAAGCTTTGACCGCCTGTCCCGATCGATCGTCCGGTACGCCGATGCAGCCGACTTCGGCGACCCCCTCGAGCATCGAGATCACTTCCTCGACTTCGTTTGGATACACTTTGAAGCCAGAGACGATGATCATGTCCTTCTTGCGATCGACGATCCGCAACAGGCCGTTGTCATCGAGTGTTGCGATGTCGCCGGTGCGCAGCCAGCCTTGTGCATCGAGCGTTTTGGCCGTCTCGTCCGGATTGCGCCAATAGCCGCGCATCACCTGAGGGCCTCGTACGCACAATTCGCCGGGTTCGTTCAGGCCGAGCTCGCGTTCTTCGTCTCGTATGGAGATGTCCGTCGACGGCAGTGGCACACCGACAGTGCCGAGTTGCGGTCGATGCGGCGGATTGCAGGCCACGACGGGCGATGCCTCGGTGAGTCCGTATCCTTCCAGCAGCGGCCGACCGGTCACCGACAACCATTGCTCCCCCACACTCGATTGCAATGACATTCCGCCGGAAATTCCGAGTTTCAGTCGCTTGAAGTCGATCTCTGCGAACTGCGGATGGTCGAGCAGCGCGCGGTAGAGCGTATTGACGCCGGAGATGAAACTGAACTCGCAATGTTTGAGCTGGGCAACGAAGGAGGGGATGTCGCGCGGATCGGCGATCAGCACGTTCAGCGCACCCAGTTTGGTGAACATCAGGCAATTACAGGTGAGGCAGAAGATGTGATAGAGCGGCAGAGGTGTGACTACGACCTCGCGGCCCTCTTCGATATACGAGCGCCACATCGCGATCAGCTGTTCCAGATTCGCGGCGACGTTTTTGTGCGTGAGCATCGCGCCTTTCGCCACGCCGGTCGTACCGCCCGTGTACTGCAGAAAGGCCAGGTCCTCGCCTTCGATCGGTGGAAGGCGTACGCCGTCCCTGGAGCCGATCTCGAGCGCTCGCTGGAACGGCACCGCGTCGGGAAGCCGGAACTTGGGTACGAGCTTCTTCCAGCGACGCACCGCCCAGTTCGTGACGATGTTGCGCGGGAAATGCAGGCAGTCGCCCAGTTCGGTCACGACGATCGTGCGCACGTCCACTTCAGGCAGTACACGCTCGAGGACATGTGCGAAGTTGGCGAGCACGACGGTAGCGACTGCTCCTGAGTTCGAGAGTTGGTGCGCAAGCTCTCTCGGCGTGTACATGGGATTCGTGTTCACCACGATCAGTCCTGCGCGCAACGCTCCAAAAAGCGCGATCGGATACTGCAGAACATTGGGCATCATGAGCGCAATGCGATCACCCTTGCGCAGTCCTTGCGTGTGCAGAAACGTCGCGAACTGACGCGAGTAACGTTCGAGCTGCGAGTACGTGAGTGTGGTGCCGAAGCTCTGAAACGCGGGTCGACTGGCGAAGCGCTCGCATGCGCGTTCGAACATCGAAACGAGCGTCTCGTGAGGATCCAGCTCGATGTCGGCGGGAGTTCCGGCTGGATATTGCCGTAGCCAGGGCCTTTGCATGACCTATCTCCAGGATGACGTCACACTAGTCCAGCGCGGGAGATGCCACCACGTGAACGTCACGTAGTGGTTAGCGCGACGCGCGCTCCACGCCTTCGCGAGTCGAATGCCGAGCGATCTGCTGTGCCAGCAGTTCGAGTGCACGGCTCGAGTAAATGAGCGCCATATGGCCGCATCCGCGGATGCATACGTTGCATGCGCCGCACAAGCGACTGCTTTGGGCGGGGACGACGAGATTGTCGTGTTCACAGTAAATATTGAGGAGTGCGCCAGGCACCGCGTGGGGTGCAGGAGCATGTGGCCGAAGGTCGCGTGCGATGCGCACCGGCAACCATCGCGCCAGGACAGTTCCCGCGTGGGGTGAGCCCATGCAGATCACCTGTTCGATGCGCAGATGCGGCGCCTTTCGCGCGGCCTCGCGAGCGATCAAGCCTCCCAGACTGTGACCGATGAGGATGAGCGGTTGCCGTCTGGATTCATTCTCGCGCTCGAGCAGCGCGATGAACTCCTCGATCTGCGTCGGCAGACTCGCAGTGACGCCCTGGATGCTCGGCGTCCAGACTTCGCATCCGGTGCGCTGTGCGAGCGTTGCGGCGATCGGACGCCAGATTGCGCCACTGCAGAAGATTCCGTGAAGCAAGACCACCAGAGGCCTGTCGGGCCTGCGGGGCAGAGCGATCGGAGGAAAGTGATCCGGGCTGGGTCCGCGCAGGATGAGCCATTGGAATTTGAAGAACGCCGCGCACTCCTTCGCCCACATGCGCACGCGTTCCTGCAATGAAAGTCTCTCAGCAGTCTCCATCGGCGCCGAGATCATGAAGCTGACGAGTACGAGGCAGACGCGCAACGTCACCATTGCGATGGGGATCAGCAGCAGCCCTGTCCAGCGTAGAGGCGGTGGCAGGAGCAGCTCGCTCATGGCGAGATACAGCGCGAGCTCCAATGCCAACGCCGCAGCGAGCAACCGTGCGGCCACCTCAGGCCTGCGCGCGCCGAAGCAACGTAGAGAGCTCTGTCAGTGTCCGATCCAGTCGGCCGAACACTTCTCGCTGCTCACGCACCTCGCGCGTCGCGCTCGTCAGTAACCGGCGACGTCGGTCATTCAGGTGCGCGTTGTTCAATTTCAGTCCGTGTCTCGCGAGCAGCCGCGTGAGTCGGGTCGCCTGAGCGCGCAGATCGCGCCGCGTGGTCTGATAGGCATGCTCGGCCAGCCGGGATCGATCGTGATACCGGAAAACATTCACGAAGAACATCGTCTCGTCGCCGCGATCCGGCTGCAGCAGCAAACGGTCGCTGAACGGATAGAGCCCGTGATACTGAGCCATCCCGACCTCCATCCTCGACTGGATCAGCGCTCGGAACGTCTGGTTCATGACCGCTGCGAATCCGTGCGTCGCGAGATCGGCAGTACGCCCCCGGCGAAGCCGCGTGGCATCCAACGTGACGAGCGGATTGACCGAGATGACCAGATCGGCGCCGCTTTCGAGCACCAGTGACGCATGCATCGTTCGCAGCAGTGCGCCATCGACATAGGTGCGACCGTCGATAACGACCGGCGTATAGAGTCCGGGAAGCGCCGTGCTCGCGCGAATGGCCTGCGAGATGGGCACATGGTCGAGGCCCGGCTCACCGAAGCGTGCTTCCGTGCCCTCGTTGAGATCGGTGGCGATGATGCGCAGCAAGCAGGGAAGTTTGCGGAAGTCATTGGTTCGACCCTCGCTTGTCAGCACGCGACGCATGAACCGCTCGAAGGCGCTGTTGTCGAAAAGGCCTGTCGGCAGGACGTCCAGCAGAGGTTTGAACGCGCCGATCAGACTCTGTCGCAAGGGATCGTGCGCACATTCGAGGGCGATATCGCCGAGCAGTCTGGGAATGCTGGCGAGTCGTCGCGCGTACTCGGCGAAGGCCGGCCGCATCAGCTCGGCAGGCACGAGCGGATAGTCGTTCTCGCCATCCATGAAGAACGAACGAATCAGGTCATTGGTGGAAAGGCCGTTGGCGAGGCAAGCGCTGATGATGGCTCCTGAGCTCACTCCCACATAGCCGTGAAGCCGCCCGAGCTCGAGGCCGTCGATGCATTCCGCGAGCGCATGCAGGGCGCCAAGTTGATAGAAGGAGCCGAGGGGTCCGCCACCGGCCAGCGCAAGTCCGATTCGTCGGCTGCTCGTGCGCTGCCTGGTAGCGGGTTCCACTCCGAGCATGGGAACTCAGCCATCAAAGCGCGGCACTATGACTGGCGCCGGAAGACCGAGATGGGAGCCGCGTGGCGCCGCCGCGACGGTCTCGCTTGCGCAGCGATTCCACCGCCCGCGTGAGCTCATCCACGTTGCGGCTCAATGCGCGGATCTGTTGAGAAGTCGGCATGCCCAGGTCCTGCAGCGCCTTCTGTACGCGTGACTGGAAGATCTTTTCGACGTTCTCCCAGGTTGCGCCGGCCTTGCCGCGAATCGAGTTGACGCGTTCGTCGGCCATCCCGCGCATCTGCGTCAACGCCTGGCTGAGCGCCCGCTGTGTGTTTTCGCGAGCCTGTTCCTGAAACGCGGCCCCTTCCTCGACGAGGGAATCGAACAGCTTCGGGCCCTCCATGCGTGCCCTTGAAACGGCGCCCAATCCAGCCAGCCAGACGTTCAGGCCGAAGTCGAGGACATCGAGCTTCGGTGCTTTCTTCGCAGTACGACGTTTGCCCTTCTTTGCGGCCATGGCGACCTCCCGAAAGTTGAATGACGAATGTGCTGACACAATCGAACGCCAGCATGATTGCAGTCTCGATCCATGCGTGCTCCGGTGCTATCGCGAATGTCCACAATGACTAAGGAATGTTTCCCATCCGGACCGTACGTCGACGCTTCGCAGGCGCGGGAGGGAGTCTCGAAATGACGCACAACAACAGCCTCTCGAACTCTTCACCGAACTTTTGCACCAGGGATGCCGGATCCGCGAGAACGTTGCGATCGGCAATCACACCGAAGTTCACGCGGTTGTCATAGGAGAGCAGGCTGACGCCGAGACCGAGACGACCTGCTTGCGGTACCCAGAACAGCTGCTGCGCGATGCGCGCGCCGGCAAAGTGCATCGGATGTTGCGGTCCCGGGACATTCGAGATCACGAGCGACGCCTTCCTCGTGAAAATATCGATCGCTTCGGTTTCGATTGCCTTCGGCAACAAACCAAGGCCGAGAAGCAGCCACAGCGACATCAGCGGCTGCGCGGACTTCTTCAGCGCCTGCATATCCCGATGCACATGTTCGATGCGTCGCACCGGGTCGGCCTCACCGATAGGAAGGGTCGCGAAGATCAGGCCGAACCGGTTGCCCAGCTCCACGCTCGCGTCCTGCGCACGCATGTTGATGGGCACCAGGGCTCGTATGGAAAGCCCATCGATGCAAGCGCCCGTCATACGCAGGTACTGGCC
>JAEZLB010000312.1 GCA_023435945.1 Pseudomonadota bacterium
CGGGGGGGGGGGGCGGCTGGAATGCCAGCAGTTGCCTGTACTGTGAAGCCTGCCTGCGTGGTGATCATCATCTGTGTGAACGCGTGCAAGCCACCATCGTCGGGCACCATGGGGCCTTTGCCGATCGGGTTCGCGCCCACTGGGTATGGACGGTGCCGATCCCGGAGCAGCTTGATGCCAGCGCCATTGGACCCATGCTGTGCGGCGGCATCACGGTTTTTGCACCGCTGTTGCAGATGAACGTTTCCCCGACTGCCCGGGTAGGCGTCTTCGGCATCGGTGGACTAGGCCACATGAGCTTGATGTTCCTGAACGCATGGGGATGCGACGTTACCGCTTTTACTTCCTCGTCTTCCAAATCGGAGGAAGTGAAGAAGCTGGGAGCGCATCACATCGCATCAAGCCGGGAGACGGAAGCGTTGCGGAAGCTGGCAGGCCAGTTCGACTATATCTTCGTGACAGCCAACGCCAATCTGGACTGGAATGCAATCATCGCGATGCTGGCCCCCAAGGGAAAACTGCATTTCCTGGGCGTTGTGCCGGATACCGTGCCACTGCATGTAATGCAGCTGATAGGCGGGCAAAAATCCGTGTCGGGCTCGCCTACCGGTTCGCGCTCGCATATTGACTGCATGCTGAGCTTTGCGGCGCGCCATCATATAGCTCCGGTAGTGGAACATTTTCCCATGAGCCGGGTGAATGAAGCGCTGAACCATATGCGCAACAGCAAGCCACATTACCGCATCGTGCTAGATGCGGATTTCCAGGCACGCACCTAAAAATTCTCAAAAATTATGACGCGATCATTGCCAGAGGGCGGGTTTCCTCCTGTTCCTCTGGCCATACAGCCTTTGGCAATTCTGTTTCCGGTATTGCTTTGATCGTGTTGCTGCTTAAATCCGCGGTCGCATGTTGGCGCAGGAACGCCGCAACCGCTTCCTGGGATTCGTAGCGGTACGGCAAATCGTAATGATCCGCACCCACAAAAACCTTATCCTCAAAACCGGCTGGAAAACACGCCAGAAAAGCCTGGCTACGCCTGGCGGGCACGATGGCATCTTTTTCAGCTCTCAATACCAGAACGGGACTGCCCTGCTTGAATTGAAAAACCTGCCCGGACCCGGTCGCCTTGCGACGCAGCAGCTGGCTCAGGCGGGAAGGCATCGGCACCATCGGATCACAAGGCGAAAACAGCGTCAGGGCGGCAGCGGGCCTTCGTTCCGCCACTCTTGCCGCCACGCTGGCTCCAAAATGCCGCCCCATTAACACAATAGGAAAGGCCGGCAGGTGCTGGTGAGAGGCGGCCAGCCAGTCATACAGCATAACGCCGTCGGCGACCTGGTCCGCCATCGCAGCCCGCTTGTCCTTACCTGGATCCGGACGGTAGTGCATGACCAAAATCGTCATTTCCGGGAAAAGCACAGGTGCTTGCGCCGCCAGCCACAATGCCTCCTCCGAACCGTTCGTAAAATACAGCACCGCGCCGCGCACGTCCGGCCAGCGTGGCGTCATCAGCCAGCCGCTCAGTCTTGTGCCATCGTGCGCCCGTAGCACAATAGGCCGCACGCGATGACTGGCGCTTTGCGGCTTCATTTTCTCCCGGCGCGCGTGAGCAGCGGTGATTTGCAATTGTTTCATGCGCAGTGAGCCAAATAGCGTGCGCTTGATGACCTGCCCGTAATAGGAAAAGGAAGGTTTAAGGGAAACAGGAGAGGATAAAGTCGGCATGGCATCGATTCCCTAGAGGGTTTTCAGGAATCATCTCTGAACGCCAGAAATCACAGTTGCGAAAACGCAAATCTCTTTCCACTCATTAACTAAGCCACCTTCCCATAACCGTTTTGTAGTCTTTTCCAAACGTAAATGGGAGGGTGTTTTTCCTCACGGTAATATAATTTCTACCAATGACAGATTTACTATGAGGATAACCCGATGGCAAAACGCCTTTCCCTGCTAGCATCCCTGAGCGCCCTGCTATTCCTGGTTGCCTGTTCTTCACCTGGCCCATCCCGCCAGGATGCGTCCGCGGTTTCGCCCGGCGGCGGTTATTACCTCAATGATGGACCAATGAAAGGCATCAGCCAGGCTACCATTGATGCGATCCCGGAGCCGGTGCCGAAACGGGAGCCGATCTACAAATGGTCGACGCGTCCCTACAAGGTCATGGGAAAGACCTTTGTGCCGATGACGGAAATGAGTCCCTACAAGGCACGCGGCGTAGCCACCTGGTATGGAACACGCTATCACGGCCGAAAAACCGCCACTGGGGAAACCTATGACATGCTGCAAATGACCGCAGCCCACCCGACGCTACCCCTGCCGTCCTATGTCAAAGTAACCAACCTGGAAAACGGAAAATCCGTAGTGGTACGAGTCAACGACCGCGGCCCCTTCCTGCATGGCCGCCTCATCGATCTCTCGTATGCAGCTGCGCGCCGGCTGGATTTCGTCAACAAGGGGAATGCGAAGGTGGAAGTGGAGTTGCTGCTGCCTTGACCCGGCTGCCACCGCCTTGGATGGGATGGAGGGATGAGTGGCTGGCATTCCCTTTGCCGCAAATGCCAGCCGATTATTGAGCCAGGTGCCGGCGATGTTCGTTCAGTCCAGATGAGCGCGATAAGCGTCTTCGTCCATCAGCGTGTCCAGCGGACTTAGGTCCGTCGCGCGCAACTTGAGCAGCCAGGCCTTGCCTAGGGGATCTTCGTTAACCAGTCCGGGTTCGTCAGTCACGGCATTATTGATTTCCACGACCTCTCCCTCGATTGGCAGAATGATGCCGCTGGCGGCCTTGACGGACTCCAGCACCACAGCTTCCTGCCCCTGGCCCAGCACTTGCCCCACCTGAGGTAACTGTACATACACCACGTCGCCAAGTTCGTTCTGCGCATGCTCGGTGATTCCTACAGTCACGAGACCGTCATCATCCACTCTCAGCCAGTGGTGCTCTGGGGTATATTTCATGGTGCTCATCGGCTTTCCTTCCGGGTTGTTCTATAGCCTTGCGGCGTGTAAAGCCGACATTGTAGAGCCTACCCGGGCCATGATGCGTTACATACCAATTACTGGAGTGACGCTGACCTTTCCCTGAGCGTAGCACGCCAAGAGGATAAGCAAGCCCTCTTCGGCCAACTCACCACGATTCATCACGGCGATTGTCAGCTACGCATGGGGCTGGTCGCGATCCGGCACAGATGGCGAGGAAATTTTCTCCAGCGTGTAATCCACTTCCGCAGAATGCTTGGTCGCCACATCGCCCAGCGACACAATCCCTATCAACTTATGATCGTCGCGGCTTACCACGGGCACCCGGCGGATCTGCGCATCGGCCATCTGCCCCATGACTTCATAGACCTCCTGGTCCTCGAAACAGTAGCGCACCTTGTCCGTCATGATATCGGCCACGCTGGTTGCCTCCGGATCCTGTCCTACCGATGTCGCTCTCACCGTAATGTCTCGATCGGTGATCATGCCTATCAGACGTTCGTTCTCGCATACCGGCAAGGCACCTACATTCAACTCATCCATCATCTGCGCCGCCTGGCGCAGGTTGTCATGTGGTGAAACACTCATGACGTCGCGCGTCATGATATCGGCAATCGTCTGCATGGCACTTCCTTTCATCCGGGGTCAGCGGCTCATCCTGGCCGCTTTGCTAAGAAAGGATGAAAGACGGGAAGTTCTGGAGCCTTGGCCTTTTTCCTTCCTCTTCCGCTGCTAATCACCGCTATTTCACGCTTTCACGCTTGCTTACCCTCCTCCCAGCCGCTTGAAACGTACTGCACACCGCCAACCCGGTGCACAACGGCTGCTCGCGGATGGCCTATGCATTCACAAGCCATTGATCTCCGCCCTTCCATTGAAGACTGAGCCGCTTCAGCGGCTTTTTCCGGAGGTTATATACGCTGCCGGTATATTGCATTTTGAGATATGGGCGCATCTGCCTTAATCAGCTACGTAGTACCCCTTTCGCGCAATGACGGAGCAAAAAAGGAGCCGAGCCTATCGCAGACCGGCCCGATGGTAAAAAATAATATCAATACGCACAAGTGCTTATTGATAATGTTCCTTACTGGATTTCTTCAAGTTCTCGCTTCAGCTTGAGACGGGCTTCGAGCGCCTCCACTCCCCATCTCTGAACAGGACGTTTACTCACGGCCCCCTCCTCTGCAAGCCATGCAGATAAAGTTCGTAGCGAGAAGGGTCTTTTCGTTTCCTGCGCAATATAGATTGCAGCCTGTTTTTGTGTAATACCGGCTTCCTCGATCAGTTTTCTTAATCTTCTTGTGAGATCCATTGTGCACTTGTGCGTATTTGAATTATCATCAATGGTATCAAACTTTTAACAGCATGCAAGTTGTGGAGGCTCAATGGCGCAGTTACCCCTGCTCGATTCCCCTGCCCTTTCCCACAAGGAATTTTGGCTCACCAATCCTCTGCTCGCCTTCGAGGAATGGCAACGCTGCACGCCCCATTCGGAAGGCCTGCTCTATGCGGAACATTCATTGCGCCAGCATCGAGCCATGTGGAATCGCTTCATCGATTATCTGAAACGACATCAGCTCACCGTTTCCAGCATAGAAGCAGATCGCGTGGCAGCCTTTCTTGACAGCCTGCTCGCGAAGAACGGCAAACCCGCCCAGGATTCCACGCGCCGCCGGTATCTGAA
>JAEZLB010000336.1 GCA_023435945.1 Pseudomonadota bacterium
ATCGATGCGGCACATTTGTTCGCGCCCAATGTCACGCGAATCGCGGTACGCCGTGGTGCCTATCTGCGCTCGTATGTGTATGAATTCATCTTGCGCCTGTCGCCGGAGCTGACGCGAAGCGACATAGAAAGCGCCCTGAGCCCGCGGGGCGAGATGTAAGAAGGCAGGGCCTTGCGAAGTTGAAGCGTCGCTGGGTGAGGTGGTGCCCCCCATTTTTTGATGCTCATGGAAGGCTGGCTTCGGCAGCGTTACGCCTGGTGTACAGGCGCGTTGTGGCACACGAGTATCAGCGCGCCGGGTTGGCGATTGCATCAATCCTAACGGGCCTATTGGTCCGATGACAAGGCAATCCTTATCGCCTGGACAAGGCCTATGCCCATGACGAGATTATCCATGAACAGGCCGATCGCCACACCGATTGTTACTCCCGGACCTGCATTGGACGACTTTCCGTGCATCGCATATCTTCATTGAGCCGCTTCCCGGCTATGGAGCTCCGAGAGCCAGGACGTTCCTGCCTCGATAAAGATAGATGTTGGACCACAGGACAACGCCATGATCTAATTGCGGGAATTCGGAAAAGGAGGCACCTTTTTGCACCGCTCCGAAGCCATCAATTCACCTGAATGATCATGAGCGTCAAAGATATCGTTTCTGCACTGGCCAAGAGCCGTTTCGGCCCCTTGCTGAGTTTCATCCTGCTTGCCAATGTTTTTCTTATCCTGGGTGCTGCACTGAACCAGGTTTTCAGCGATCCGGAAGAGCTCGCCTCCACGACGGACTGTGCGGCTGTTGTACAGGACCTTGCCCAGGTTCCGCAGGATTCCCAGGTGCCCGGCAGTGTTCCGGGTAGCGCCGATTCCACGCCTGCTTGCTGATTCTCCGTCGCACCCTGCATTCTTCGGCGCGCTTGTGTATCGCCAGATGGCCGGGGTAAAGACGGATCGTTTGAATGCACTCTAACGCAAGCGATGATGCGACATGATCTCCGTCGATATTGCAGGCCATTGTTTTCAGATGCGCGCTGCGGCAGAGTTTGTCCATGACACATTCTGGGCGCTTTCCGGTGGGCGCGTCGGGGCGGGTGAAGATGCCCAAACGACGCTTGTACGCGAAATGAGGGAGGAGTTCGATGACGTCATCGAATGCGTCGAACCGCTCTATGTCGTCGAAAATTCCTTTGTGTCGTTGAATTGGCCCAAGCACGAGAGTGGGCTGTATTTTCATGCGCGGTTTCACCCCGGTTCCGTGCTTCTCGATAAGTCAAAGCGCCATGCCGGTATGGAAGGCGGGAATCGCCTGGAATAGCGGTGGTTCCATCGGAAATTTCTTTCCCAGGTGGATGGGTGCCCCTCTTTCCTTGGCAATATTTTGTCCCAGCCCGTCCTTGGATTTCTGTATTTCGTACAACGCGGATGAGCGATACGCATACCTCCGGATGCAGGACTGGCAGCAGGAGCGCGAATGGCGTGCCGCGCCCGGCATTGCTTCGCCAAGGCCATCTCCGCTCCTTCTGCAAGAACGTTGTTCCTGCAAGGGGGGCACGTTGAAACCGTGCAACAGAGTTCGCTCCTTTCAGGAATAGCACAGCGTCCGACCGTCGTTAGGCGTAAGATTCACGCTCTGGTTGCCAGGTATCGCTGAGCAGGATGGGTGGAATAAGGGTGTCAGTGCAAGGACGATACGGATACCGGTTCCCGTATAAGAAAGGCAGGCTGTGTCTTCACGTCCCAAGAGTACTCTCGCCACACTAACTATTGCAGCGGTCGGTGTAGTCTACGGCGATATAGGCACCAGCCCCTTGTATGCAATGAAGGAGGTCTTTGCCGAGGAACATGGTTTGCCACTCAGTGAAGCCAATATCTTTGGCGTAGTCTCGCTGATCTTCTGGACCTTGACCCTGGTTGTTTCCCTGAAATATGTCACGCTGATTCTGCGTGCCGACAACCAGGGAGAAGGGGGCATCATGGCCCTGGTGGCTCTGGCGCTCTCATCCATCAATAAAAATTCATTCTGGTATACATCGCTGACACTTGTCGGCCTGACTGGCGCGGCGCTCTTTTATGGCGATGGTGTCATCACGCCCGCCATCTCGGTTCTTTCGGCTGTTGAAGGGCTGGAAGTCGCGACACCGGCGCTGAAGCCCTATGTCGTGCCAATTACCATCATGGTGCTGCTGATCCTGTATATGGCTCAGAGCAAAGGCACGTCCGGTATCGGAAAATGGTTCGGTCCCGTCATGCTTGTCTGGTTTGCAGCGCTTGCGGTATTGGGAAGTATCAATATTTTCCAGAACCCGGCGATCCTGGGCGCGATCAATCCTTTTCATGCTGTGCTATTCCTGATGCATAACGGATGGCTTGCCTTTCTGGCGCTGGGCGCCGTTGTGCTGGTGGTGACAGGAGCAGAAGCCTTGTATGCTGACATGGGCCATTTCGGCAAAAAGCCGATTCGTCTTGCCTGGTTTGGTGTTACATTTCCCGCGCTCGTACTCAATTATTTGGGACAAGGCGCGCTGTTGCTGGATCATCCGGAAGCGGTTTCCAATCCCTTTTTTCAGCAAGTGCATGCCTGGGGAATTTATCCGCTGATTGTCCTTGCGACTGCCGCTGCCGTCATCGCTTCCCAGGCGACTATTTCCGGTACCTTCTCTATTACCCAGCAAGCCATAGCGCTCGGCTTTCTGCCCAGGATGCGCATTCTTCATACGTCAGAGCGGGAAGCAGGGCAGATTTATATTCCTCTGATCAACTGGATGCAGTTGGGAACGGTGCTGATCGTAGTAGCCTGGTTCGGCTCCTCTTCACATCTGGCCTCCGCTTACGGTATTGCGGTGACCGCTACGATGATGCTGACAACGATACTGACCTTTGTGGTTATTCGTCAGAAATGGCATTTCAATCTGGCGTTGTCATTGGGGGGAACGCTGTTCTTTGCGCTCATCGATGTTGCCTTCTTTTCCGCCAATACGCTAAAGATCCTGCATGGAGGCTGGTTTCCGCTGGCCCTGGCCACGCTCATCGTTATCGTTATGCTGACCTGGCGAGATGGACGCAATTTGGTGCAGCAAAATATTGTCGACAACCAGGTTCCGCTGGATGATTTCCTGCAATCCTTATTTGTCGCTCCGCCAGTCCGTGTAAGCGGCACTGCCGTTTTTTTCCGCCCCGAAGGGGATGGCGTGCCGCATGCGATGCTGCATAATCTCTTGCACAATAAAGTCCTGCATGAACGTATCCTGTTCCTGACCGTAGTTAACGTCACCATACCCACTGTCCCTGAAGAGGAAAGAATCAAGACAGTCTCGCTGGGTCACAACTGTTACCAGCTAAATGTCTATTATGGTTTCAAGGACACGCGTGATATTCCTCAGGTACTGGGATTATGCAAGGATTGCGGGCCGGCGTTCGACATGATGGAAACCTCGTTCTTCATCTCCCGCCAGAATATCATTCCAAAAATGAAAAGCGGTCTGGCACTATGGCGCGAGGCATTGTTCGCGGCCATGTCGAGGAATGCGCGTAATGCAGACGATTACTTCAATTTGCCAGCCAACAGAATCATTGAATTGGGTACACAGGTCGAGATATGAAGGGCCGGCGGCAGGAAGCAAATGCCTGATTCAGGCGTGCTTCTCTCAGTACGTTTGGCTTGTTCCTGCCTGAAGACATGCAAAAAACTGCTCCGGGTACGCAGGGCTGAGTAGGGGATGATGCTTTCCAGGGGAGGGCTGCTCAGCATGGCTGGGCGCCGTCACCCGGATTGCGAGATGGAGGAGATATGGCAGGCTTCACATCATCCGCTGCAGGACCCCATCTATCCTGACGAAATAGTGGAACAAGGTGATGGCGATATGGCCCGCAATCAGGATAAGCATTATCC
>JAEZLB010000373.1 GCA_023435945.1 Pseudomonadota bacterium
GCGTCCGGTATGGTGCCGTGCGCAGTCAACAGGATGACCGGCAGGCCCGGGTGCTGGGTGCGGATTTCATCGAACAGGGCCAAACCGTCGCGGCCCGGCAGGCGCACGTCGCTGATCACCAGGGCCGGACGTTCCACCGCTATCTTCACCAGCGCGGCTTCCGCGCTGTCGGCCTCGACCACACGATGGCCGGCTGCAGAAAGGCGAAGCGAGAGCAGGCGCAACAGGTCCGGATCGTCATCCACTAACAGTATCGGAGAACCATTCATCATTTTTTATCTTGCTGAACTTCGGATGGGGAGGCCGCGACTCCCATGCGTGAAGGCAGGGAACGCTCCACTGCCTTGAGTTGCTCCAGCGTCTGGCTGAGTTGCTGGATGCGGTGCTGAGAATCGGCCAGTGAGCGTTCGCTATGTTCCAGTTGCTCGATCAGGCGCTGTGCCACCGCGTAATGTGTTGACAGTAGTTGCGCCAGAGACTTCAGTTGCTGGGCTTCGGTAGATGGATGCTGAATGACTTCCATCAGGTTGGCCTGGGCACGGGCAAGATCATTCTTGCGCCCCATCTGACCCAGCACCATCGCTTTTTGCAGGGCAACAGACAGGCTTTTCGGCCTCTCCAGCAGTCTGTCGAATTCACGAGGCAGGTCAGCGCGCGCCATGCGCAGCAATTGCTGATTATAGGAGAGCATCTCATCCACCACATTGTGAGGCGCTACCATCACGACCGGTGGCTGGTAGGTGGCCGAGGATGGCGGCGTCGCAATTGGCGGCGGAGAGCTGCAAGCCGCGAGTAGCAGGATAGGGGGCAGGAGCTTAATTCTCATGAGCCAGTTCGATTCGAAAGTGAGCTCCGCGTTCGCTGTCCAGCAATTGCACGCTGCCCTGATGCGCTTCGATGTATTCGCGCACGATGGACAGGCCGATGCCGCTGCCGCGCCGCGGGCCCGGGGGTTGGTTCTTTCCTTGATAAAAGGGCTCGAAAATACGTTGACGGTCGGCTGCATCCACGCCGGGTCCGTCATCAATGCAATCCAGTTGTACACGTCCATTCTCGCGTGACAGCACAAAGCGGATGCTAGTGCCAGTTTCGCTAAAGCGAATTGCGTTCGACAAGAGATTGCTCAGCACAACGGTCAGTTTATCGAGATCCGCCGTGACTATCTGCGGCCCGCCTTCCACCGTCACTTGCACGCCGCGCGCTTTCCATTGCAGGCGCTGCGTGTCGATGACCTGATGCAGCAGGCTTTCGAGTTCGATGGAGGTGCGCCGCAAATGCTGTCCTTCGAAGGATGCAGCGTTATAGCGCAGCAGGTCTTCAATCTGGTTCTGCAAGGCCAGCGTGTTCTGGCGCAGGATGTGAGCGATTTCCTGTTGCTGCGGACTGAGCGACCCGACCACGCCTTCATTCAGCAAGGCCACGCCTTCCGACAACGCCGCCAGCGGGGTTTTCAATTCATGCGAGACATGGCGCAGGAAGCGCGCCTTGTCGTTTTCCAGTCCCGCCAGCCGCAGCCGCAGCCAATCCAGTTGCTCGGCCAGCGCCCGCAGATCGGCCGGACCGTCTGCCCAGATGGCTTGATCGAAACGGTTTTCTCCGAGCCGACCGATGGCCGATCCGATTTGCGAAAGGGAGCGTGACAGCCACAGGCCGAACGCGATGGCTAGTACTACCGCCAGCGCCATGGTAACGATGACCATGACGCTCAACACGCCTTGCCGCTTTTCCAGGTCGTCCAGCAGTACCTGATTGCGGCGCTCGACCTCGGTCTTGCTGTCCTGCGCCAGACGGTTGTTGATGGTGGCAAGACGACCGAAGATCTGGCCCAGTTCCGCCGCATCGCTGATGTCGCTCGCAGCATGGCGCTTGACGATAGCCTGCGCTGCCTCGCTCTCCATGCGCCAGGTGGCAAAGGCGTCGGACGAAGTGTCGGGGAGTGCCTTTGCCAGTGCTTCGAGCAATTCATGGGCATCAACCGAGGCTTCGGCATAGAGTTCTTCAAAGGCAGGATCAGCCAGGATCAGATACTGACGGGCGCTGCGCTCCATGGAAACGGTGCGCTCATTCAGCCGCTGTGCGATCTCTGTCAGGCGTATCGCGCTTTGCGCCGTTTCCTTGCTTTCGGTAGCCAGTTTGTTCAGCGTGAACAGTGCATGGATGGACGTGCCGCACAAGGGCAGCACGATCAGCAGGAATACCAGCAACAGCAGGGGGCGAAAAGACAACGTGGCAAAAAAGGTGCTTCCCATTCCGGTGGTCATTCTCGATTTACCAGTGAAGGGAGTGGAAGCCGGCATATTTGTCACAATAGGGTGCAAGGAACAACAAGAAATACTGCGTGGCAGACCGGTTCTGAATAAATTTGCAGGTCCGGCAAGGACGAATTCGCGGGTGAGAAGCAAGGCAGGTAGGCGGTTGTGCATCGCCCGACAGAATTGTCGTCTATAGCGCTACCGCCGTCATTTTTCCTTACAGGTACTTTCATTTTTCATAAAAGCCGGAATGCGATGCTGAACTGGCTTTCCCGAGTCGAGGCACGAGATTAGCACATCACCCTGACTGCGTGTTTTGATGGGGCAAGGAACGGATGCAATGACAGGGGCAGGTTCGTAGAGAGCTGCGGGACGGGCCGATCACGGTCAATTGGTTCGGTATTTTTACCAGTACGCGGCCTGGCGGCGGGGATGTTATTGTTAAGCTCCTTCCATCCCTCAGGAGTCGTCATGGAGCCGAAGATCATGCTTATCACAGGCGGCAGTCGCGGTATTGGCGCTGCTACGGCCAGGCTCGCTGCGGCACAAGGTTACAAGGTTTGCATCAATTACCAGCGCAACCAGGAGGCGGCTCGCCGACTGGTGGAGGAAATTGCCGGTGAGGGTGGGCATGCCTTTGCGGTACAGGCGGATATTGCCCGGGAAGCGGAGGTGATGCGCATGTTTGAGTGCATCGACCGTGAATCAGGGCGTTTGGCGGCGCTGGTGAATAATGCCGGTGTGCTGGAGAAGCAGGCGCGGGTGGAGGACATGAGTGCCGAAAGGCTGAACCGTATCCTGACTACCAATGTGACCGGCAGCTTCCTGTGTGCACGCGAAGCGATCCGGCGCATGTCGACCCGGCATGGCGGGCTGGGTGGTGCCATTGTCAATCTGTCGTCGATAGCCGCCAGGCTGGGAGCGCCGGACGAGTATGTGGACTATGCGGCATCCAAAGGGGCGATCGACAGTTTTACGCTGGGCCTGGCCAAAGAAGTGGCAGCAGAGGGCATACGGGTGAATGCAGTGCGGCCTGGCGTGATCTATACCGAGATTCATGCCAGCGGAGGTGAGCCGGAACGCGTGGAAAGAGTAAAAGCAGGCGTGCCGATGAAGCGTGGTGGCCAGGCTGAAGAAGTGGCGCACGCTATACTCTGGTTATTATCGGACCAGGCCTCTTATACTAGCGGCGCGATTCTGGATGTGACGGGTGGACGCTAAAATTGCTGTGTACGCCTGAAAGCATTGAGGGAAGCCAGTCAGGTGTACCTGAAAAAATGATTCTGAGGACATTTTCCGCCTTGCCATACGGTGTTTTTGTATTGCTGTGGGCGGTGACTCTTGCAAGGTGTCATCATGACGCGGGCAGGCGGCATCCCGCCTGAATTCCTTACCCACTCCTGCCCAGGAACGCCGCGCTTCATTATGTGCGGCGCTCTGAATGATGACGAAACGAAAAGGAAAGAACTGAAAACATGCTGATAGGCGTACCAAAGGAAATCAAGAACCATGAATATCGTGTAGGCATGACGCCTGGCAGCGTGCGCGAAGCCATTGACCATGGGCATCGTGTGCTGGTGGAGCGCGGGGCCGGTGCTGCCATAGGCCTGAGCGATGAGCAATATGCCGCTGCCGGCGCGAAGATCGCCGCCACGGCGCAGGAAGTGTTCGCCGCAGCCGAGATGATCGTCAAGGTCAAGGAACTGCTGCCGCAGGAATATGGCCTGTTGCGTCCCGGACAAATTCTTTTCACCTACCTGCACCTGGCACCGGACCCGAAGCAGACGGCAGCCCTGGTGAAATCGGGCGCGATCTGTATCGCCTATGAAACCGTGACGTCTGCCAGTGGCGGCTTGCCCTTGCTCGCTCCCATGAGCGAAGTCGCAGGGCGCATGGCAATACAGGCAGGTGCGGCTCACCTGGAAAAATCCAAAGGGGGCATGGGCATCCTGCTGGGTGGCGTGCCCGGTGTGGCGCCTGCGCACGTGGTGATTATCGGCGCGGGTGTAGTCGGCACGAATGCCTTGCAGATGGCTGTGGGCCTGGGTGCGCGCGTGACCGTGCTGGACCGTAACGTGGACCGCCTGCGCCAGCTCGACATGTCTTACGGCAATCGCATCAGTACCTTATATTCAAATGCGCAGGCGCTGGAAGAGGCGGTCTTGTCAGCTGACGTCGTCATCGGCGGCGTGCTGGTGCCCGGCGCTGCCGCGCCGAAGCTGGTGACACGCGACATGGTGGCACGCATGAAAAAAGGCGCAGTCGTTGTGGACGTGGCTATCGACCAGGGTGGCTGCTTCGAGACTTCCCATCCCACTACGCACGCGGAACCGACCTTTATGCTGGATGGCGTCGTGCATTATTGCGTCGGCAACATGCCGGGCGCGGTGGCACGCACTTCCGCTTTTGCGCTGAACAATGCGACGATTCCATACACGCTGGCGCTGGCTAACAAGGGCTGGCAGAAGGCACTGCGCGAGGACGTGCACCTGCGTAACGGGCTGAATGTCTGCCAGGGACGCGTGACGTTTGAGGCGGTGGCCAGGGTGCATGGCTACGACTATTTACCGGCTGAAGCAGCTATTGCTTAAAGCCAGAGTGATTCGCTCGCAAAAAAGGGAGGCATGGCCTCCCTTTCTCTTTTTATTGCCTGGATTTTTTCAGCGGTTGGCCGCTTTCACCATTTCTTGATGCGGTACGCGTGCTGTGTCACCAGTCGTGTCGAGGCAATCAATGTATTCAACCCCAGTATTAATTCGGCCAGCTTGTCCGGCGGCAGGGCCCAGATCTGCGAACGCGTTGCCTCCACGCCCGTTGCTGCGGTAATGACCGGTCCCACCCATTCCGCTTCAGGCGTGACATCCAGCCAAATCGCTTCTTCATTGGTATGGAGGTAGATATGCCCGCCATGCTCCAGCGCGAAGCGTACGCCGCAACCATTGGCTTGCGCCTTGTTGACGGCCTCCTGCAGGTCGCGGTTGTAGTTTTCTATCCAGGCTTCGATTTCGGTGATGGATTCCAGAACCAGCCAGGGCAGCTCCGGGAAATCATCCTGGTTGAGAAGGGTGCTCAAGATCGTGCGTGAAAGACGTGCCGTGTTCTGCGTTGGGACGCAGGACGAGTTACAGGTGACGTTCGAAAACGATGGCTGCGATCTGTGCAGCAGCGCCACCCGCTGCCATCAGCATCATGTTGACGCCGGAGCGTGCGCCTTCATTGCCTTTCTGGGCAAGTTTGCGCATTTCCTTGAAGTTCATGCGCACGCCGGGAAATTCGCGGCGCAGCTGATTCATGAAGTAATACGAACCGATGATGCCTATCCAGAAGACGGCGGTGCCACCGTAAAAGAGAAGATCGCGCATGATGTGGATCAGTGATGGAAGATGTCGATTGATTAAGAGGTGTTAATTTATTGCTGCGCGTATTGTAAGCGGTGAATGCGGAATCTGCACACAAGAAAAACGGCGCATCTCGCCGAAGCAAGAATGCGCCGTTCACCGTGCTGTGATTTACGCTTTGTTCAATAGCATTTCATTCACGCGCTTCACGAATGCGGCAGGGTCGGCGAGGGCACCGCCTTCCGCCAGCTTGGCCTGGTCGAACAGAACGTGGGTCCAGTCGTCGAACTTGCCATCTTCATACTTCAATCGTTGCACCAGCGGATGGGTGGGATTGATTTCGAGGATGGGCTTGGATTCCGGCGCACTCTGGCCAGCCGCTTTCAGCATGCGCACCAGGTTGGTCGACATTT
>JAEZLB010000032.1 GCA_023435945.1 Pseudomonadota bacterium
TGGCGCACGTGATCAGACACTATAAAAATCTTTACTGATTGCAAAAATCGAATGCAAATTGTAACAGGGCAATATCAACACTGGTGCGAGAAAGGAAACATTTCCTCCTATTCCCGGACTAAAAAAGATCGCCGAGTTATCAATTCACCACAGTTTAAATAAGGTCTATTAATTAAATTGCAATGTGGTTGTCAAGAGCGCGTATCCCATTCTGATAACGGCTGTGCTGTTACTAACTTTACCGGCATCCTAAAAGACCGCTATTGGCTCAATGTCTTGGCCGGAACAATTCGCTGTCTGGGTCATCGAATCGTCATCAATTGTAATGAGGTGACTATGAATACTTGGATTGTTTCAGCGAATGCAGGACGTGCGCGATTCTTTTCTCAGGCAAGTGCGGTTGCGCCACTGGAGGAGGTCGAGGATATGACCAATAATGCGGCGCGACTACGTACTTCGGAAACAGAATCGGACCACTTGGGTTTGCTTTCCGCTTCAAAGAGTATTCATAGTGTCGGCGCCCCGCGGCCACAAAGCGGTTATGAGCCACCTCAAACGCCAGCAGAGCATCAAACCGAAATTTTCGCGCGTGATGTGGCTGATTATCTGCTGAAGGCGTATCAGGAAGGACGGTACAAGCAATTGTGCCTGACCGCGTCGCCGGAATTTCTCGGTGTATTGCGCAAATTGCTGGACCCAAAAATCGCTTCGACGATTACGATGGAAGTGAACAAGGACTATACGCAATCGAATGCTATCCAGCTTAGGGAATACATTCGTAATCACAAAGAACTCAAATAACCGGAATAACGGACTGACTTCTTCAACGGGGCGGTCTGCAGGCTGGCCCCTTCCTTAATTACATTACGTCGCTTCGGGGCGGGACCGAGTGCCGGAAAACTTTCTGTTCTGGTATTGGCTGTCGAGTTTTAAGTGCAGGCGATAGGCGAATTGCTTGCCCGGGAAAGAAGGGCGGATATTAAAGTTTTCCGTGCAGTGCAACAGGCGGATCGAAGAAAATTAAATAGCCATATAAAATGTTTCTTTGATGGAATGATTTGCACTCCTTTATACGCCTATAGTACTAAAGGACGCTGTGAGGCAGAAAGTAAGTAGATATACTTCTAGATTCAAGAGGGCTCGTGGAGCTCTCTTTTTTTGAGTAAAAAAAGTATTTTGTATGTATATATAGAGGGGTATGGTTTCAATTGTTGCGCGTCCTTATAGTGAAGCGAGTGTGCCAGTGTCGCGAGAACATGGCGTGATGATTACGCGCACGCTTTACAAGGCCCTGTTTGGAGAACATCCGGCATTGACGGACCTATTCAATAGGGGTATCAAGCCAAGGGTGTACAGCCGAAATCCATGGCAGCAGCCGTATTGTGCATAAGCATGCATCGGTAGGCATACGTGCCGAATACTCTTCCATCGCCGACATTTGCTAGGCGCCATCAAGGAAGTACTTGGCGAAGGGCTACGCCCGAACTCATTGCGGTATGGGCAGAGGCTTATGGCGAACTGGCCGATGCCTTGATCAAGGCGGAAAAGGCTTTGTGTGCCGATGCCAGGACTGCGCCAGGAAAATTGCAGGCTCTTAAAGTGGCGGCAGTGAAAGAAGAAAGTGCCGCTATCAAATTCTTTGCTATCGAAGCACTGCCGGGCGAACAACTGCCTGCCTTCAAGCCGAGGACAGTATGTCAACGTATTCGCCCCTTTCCTTGCTGGGCAAACGCCATTGCGGCAGTACAGCCTGTCGGAGGCGCCGAATCCCCAGTGCCTGCGCATTTCCGTCAAACGCGGGGAAAGTGAAAACACTCAGCCTGCCGGGCGTGTATCGAATTGGCTCCATGATCATATGAAAGCCCGCATGCAGCTTAGCATTACCCCTCCTTTCGGCGATGTCGTGCCGGATACGGAATCACTGGAACCCATCGTCTTGTTGAGCGCCGGTGTCGGTATTGCGCCGATGAATTCCATTCTGAACCGCATTCGGCAGGTACGTCCGGAGCGGCATGTATGGTTTGCGCATACTGTCCGGGACAGCCGCTTCCACGCGCATCAGAAAGACTTGCAAGCGGTGCGTGCAGCCATGCCTCACTTGAAGGTGGCAGTTTTTATGAAGATCGGCAAGAGGATGAGGCATCCGCTGGCATCTTTTCAGGTCGCATGGATAGCGGGCGCCTGCTGTACTGGCCTTATGTGAAGCCCCTGCCTATCGGTGCGGACCGGTAGGCTTCATGCAGGCACAATGGGGTGCCTTGCTGGAAAAGGGAGTCTCGCCGTCGTATTTGCATCGTGAAGTGTTCGGGCCGGAATTACTGGACCATCTGGCTTAATCCGTTCTTATCAGATTCTGTTTCTGGGGTGGCGCAGGATGGCCTTTATGCCTGCGCCACCCTTTCCCTCCTCTGCATATGACTATGGTCAGCGAATAGTCATTCTTAGCTTGCCCTGTCTTGCCTGGCTTGCCGACCGCTATCGCGAACCTAATTTTCAGCTTACTGCCAAAGTTTCAGGTTTGCTGTCTTCATAGGTTGAATCCATGTACCACAAGAGGCAGTAATGAATGCCGCACGCAGTTCTCGGACGATACGCATAGAGGTAACTTCTGCTGTCATCGAAGAAGTCTTGTACTTGCTTTCCGAATTCGCCACGCATGGAATCGCTTTATGCGATGCAACGGGTTGCTGCCGTTACGCCAATCTTGCCTTCCAGCGGATAACGGGTTATAGCCTTTCAGAGTTAGCCATCTCGCCGTTGGCAGAAATCCTGCAGATTCACCCCATTTCCACTTCGCGCGATAGTAACGAAAAGCGCTTTTCCATTCTCTGTCGGAATGGCAGCTCACTCATGGCCTCCGGAGAGCTGCTATCGATAGGCGAAGATAGTGACCGATGGGAACTATTGCAAATAAGGCCTGAAGCGCAGCCCTTGGAGCATTCGGCGCATTGGCGGCAACTGACTTTGCAGCTTGCTGCAGGAGCAGCAGGTATCGGTACCTGGGACTGGGATATGGAGAACGACACCTGCGCAGTATCTCCTGTTACCGCTTCCATGCTGGGTTTGCCGCCCGATTGCCTGAGCTTGCCCGTGCAGCAATTGAAGGACATGGTCCTGCCGGAAGATCAGCCTCTGTTGAAGCATGCCTTACATGAAGCGCTGCAAAATCGGAGTGTAATTAAGTTGGAATTTCGTTTGCACCATCCGGAGAAAGGCTTGATTTGGCTATCGTTGCATGGCATGTCGCGGTGCGATGAGCAAGGGAGACCCTTGCGGTCGGTCGGTATCGTAATGGACATCACCGAACGGAAGAGCGCAGAAGAGCGTGACAGGCAGAACGTGATGGAGGCGCGTGCCGCGGCAGACGCGAATGCGAAGTTTCGGGCTTTCTTTTATCAGGGCACAAGTTTCGCCAGCCTGCTGAAAGTGGATGGCACGCTATTGGAAACAAATTATGCCTCTCTGGAGGGAAGCGGACTCAGCGAGCGGCAGATAGTGGGCAGGAAATTTTGGCAGTGCGGCTGGTGGAACCGCTCAAGGCAAACAAGAGAACAAATACACCGCGCATGCGCCAGGGCTGCGGCAGGACATATCTTCAAGCGAGAAATGCCTTACTTTCTGGCAGATGGCAGCGAACGCATCTGCGACATCATCATTGCACCCGTGCTGGACGAATTCAAGACAATCATTTACTTGGCGGCCACGGCGACGGATATCACGGTCAGGAAACATGCAGAGATGGCATTGCGTGCCAGCGAAGAACGTTATCGTTTGCTCACCGAAATGAGTCCCGATGCTATTCTCGTGGAGTACTGGGGCAGGCTGGTATATGCCAATTCATCCGCGCTTGAACTACTGGGGGCACGCCAGGAAGACGATCTGCGAGGAAGCCGGTTGTTGAGCATAGTGCCTGAAGAATTTCATGCGCTCTTGCAAAAAAAGCGCGCATTGCTGGCAAAAGGAACGCGGCGTCCATTACCGCTGGAAATCCAGGTAAGCCGCCTGAATGGGGAGAAACTGGATGTGCAAGCCATGTGGGGGAACGTGGTATGGGAAGGAAAGCGAGCTATCCAGTTACTGCTGCGCGATATCAGCGCCATCAAGCGTACCCAGAACAAGTTGCGGCAGGTTACGGAGCGACTGAAGCTGGCTCTGGAGGGTACCGGCGAAGGCATCTGGGATTGGGATATACGTCACAGTCATTTCACTGTTTCCGGGGGATT
>JAEZLB010000041.1 GCA_023435945.1 Pseudomonadota bacterium
CCCTGGCGCTTTTAAGATTTCGTGGCCTCATCGCCGGAAACGCTGCACATGGTGACCTGGGTCAAGAGTCCCTGGGGCATTCCCGCTTCTTACCGCGAGATGCAAGGTGCCGGCGTGAATACCTACAAGCTGGTAAACGAGGAGGGTGTCGCGCACCTGGTGAAATTCCATTTCGAGCCCAAGCAGGGTGTGCGTAATCTGACCGCCTCTCAGGCGGAAGCGATCCAGGCCAAAGATGTGGGCCATGCGACGCAGGACTTGTATGAAGCCATCAAGCGCGGCGATTTCCCTGAATGGGAGATGCGTGTGCAGATCATGTCTGACGACGATCACCCCGAGCTGGATTTTGATCCGCTGGACGACACCAAGTTGTGGCCGGAGGATAAATTCCCGATGCTGCCGATAGGCCGTATCGTGCTCAATCGTAATCCCGACAATGTCTTTGCTGAAACCGAGCAGGCGGCGTTCGGCACCGGCGTATTGGTCGATGGTATCGACTTCTCCGACGACAAGATGCTGCAAGGCCGTACCTTGTCGTACTCTGATACGCAGCGTTATCGCGTCGGCCCCAACTACCTGCAATTGCCGATCAATGCTCCGCAGGAAAAAGCGCGGGCGCATACCAACCAGCAAGGGGGGGCCATGGCCTATTATGTGGATCCGACCGGCTCGGACAAGCACGTGAACTATGAGCCCAGCATGATGGCAGGCCTGAAGGAGGCACCGAAACCAGCCAGGGATTATCACCAGTGGGTGGAAGGCCATCTGGGCCGTTATCAGACCACGCGTACCCAGGACGACTACAAGCAGGCCGGTGAACGTTATCGCAAGTTTGAGGACTGGGAACGCGATGACCTGGTCAACAACATCGGCGGCGATCTGAAGCAGTGCCCGGAGCCTATCCAGCTGCGCATGGTCTGGCACCTGTGGCATTGCGATCCGGATTACGGCACTCGCGTGGCGAAGATAGCTGGCATCGATCTGGAAAAAGCCAAAGCTTTGCCGCCCATGCCCGGTAAACCGGCACCGCACCAGAAACGTTCGGGGCCGACTTATACCAGCGGGAAGAAGGAAGAGCCTGCAGGTGTCAGCATTTCGGCTGCGGAAACGGCTGGCGCCAAGTAAGACCGGATGCTTGACGTGACAGCGGCGCTTGCTCTCCAGGGTAAGCGCCACTTTTGTTTTCAGCTAGTCCTTTTGCACATGCCGTCAGTGGCCGGCGTGATGGTGCTTGGGTTTATGGGTGGATGCCGTCAGCGCCCGAACCGGCACACTCAGTTCAACAGTTTCCTGCTTGCCGGAGCCATCCTTGAAAGTCAGCGTCAGCGGAACGGATTCGCCTTCTTTCAAGGGGGCTTTTAATCCCATGAACATCAGGTGATAACTGCCAGGTTTGAGTGCAACGGTTTTTCCTGCCGGCAGATCCAGCCCCTCGATTTGACGCATGCGCATGACATCGCCCTGATGGGACATCTCATGGATTTCCACGCGTGCGACAGGCGAAGCGGCGTCCGTGAGGCGCGTGTCTTTCGGGCTTTGCAATTGCATGAAGGCGCCAGTGGCTTCTTGCAGCGGCACGGTGCCCCGGATCCACGGATCAGTCACCTGTACCTGGGCAAGGGCATAGGGAGTGGCGCTGAAAAGCAGGGAGGCGATAAGAATGTGTTTCATGATTTCTCCTGAATAAGGCAGATAAAAAATAGCAAAATGGCGATGAGTAAGCGCGGCTTTGTCATCACCTGCGACACGCTCTGGTGACGTGGCAAGGCGAGACAAAGTCCGGGCAGGACTGCACGGGCAGTTGCGATGTGAGTTCAGCTTTGCTTCTGATATCGGGTGCGGTAGCCCATGGCTAATGCATGCGATATAACGCCGCTAGGATCTAGCGTATTGCAATCAGCGTTTTCTGATTCAGGCATGTCGTCTTCCTGACTAAATCAGGAGCGACAGCGCATCACATCAGGCTACGACGGGAGGAGCGCGAGAGGAGGCTGGGGTCCAGACAAAAAGACCGCGCGGAGCTTGATAGAAAAGATCGGGGAAACCGCGTTGAGGCTCTACAGTGGCCATGAATAAGTCTGTCGTCGGCGGGGGCAGTCCGTTGGCTACCGGGTTCAGATTGCAGAATGGGCAGAGCTCGACATGCTCGGGCGAGGGCTGGGAAGCGGGTGCTTCGGGATTGTGCTCGGCACTGACCTGAATGAACTTTGTTCCCTGCGCCGTGCAGATTTCCAGCCAGGCTGGTTGTCCTTCCTGCGATGCCATCGCAGACGAGATGGACGGTGCCAGTGAGGCGAGTAGGATGGCGCAACAGGCGATCCAACTGGCTAGGTAACGCAGGGCAGGACGAAATCTCATGAACAGAGTGTGGGATATCTCGATATTGAAGCCCGCCCATCATACGTGCGACCACAGACTTTCACAAGTTGGGCACGCGGTGGAAGAGCGGGATGCCGAGCTTGCTCCAATCAGGAAACGGTTTCCGTATTGCTCGCCGGGCTGAACAGGTGGCCCAGGCGGGACGCTTTCGTATCCAGATAACGCTCGTTATAGATGTTGCGGCGCACCTCGATCGGCAGCCGCTCCACGACCTTGAAACCCATGGTTTCCAGTGCCGCGATCTTGCGCGGGTTATTGGTCATCAGGCGTAACTGGCTGACTTGCAAATGCTTGAGCATGGGTTCGCACAAGCGGTAATCGCGCTGGTCGGCCTTGAAACCCAGATCCTGATTGGCCTGCACGGTATCCGCGCCCTGATCCTGCAACTGGTAAGCCCGGATCTTGTTCGCCAGGCCTATGCCACGTCCTTCCTGACGCAGATAAAGAATCAGCCCGCGCCCTGCGGTCGCGATGGTTTTCAGTGCCTGTTCCAGTTGCGCACCGCAATCGCAACGCTGGCTGAACAACGCATCGCCGGTCAGGCATTCCGAGTGCAGTCTGGCCAGCACCGGCTCATCCGATGTCAGATCGCCCAGCGTAATGGCGAGATGCTCCTTGCCTGTGCCGGTTTCGATAAAAGCATGAAGTTGAAAAACTGCCCAGGGCGTTGGCAAATTGCAGGCCGATACCCATTCAAGCTCAGGGGCGTGGGCGGCTGTATCTGGCACATCGGGTGGCATTTGCATGCTGAATTATTCCTACTTTTAACAAGAAAACGGCACTGAAAAGATGCCGCCGGACACATATTATCGCGCTGCGGGAGTTCTTGTGCTTGAAAGCGCTCTCAGCGCAGCCACGAGTTGCGGAGTTGACTCCGGCTCGGGCGCAGGGAGCCATGGGAGCGACAGGAACGACGGGGGACGTCACTATCAAGACAGCGAGCGGATCACAAGCGTGGTTATTATGAACCGCAGTAAAGAAGATGAAAAATGGAAAATCTTTATGGGAATAATCGAATTTTTAGAAACTGCTGTTGACGAAGATGGCACACCCGGCGTTTCTCGGCTGTTAAACAGCTCATTCACCTGTAAAAAGCCGCTTCATGAAGGGGCCCGCATGAAGGGAAGGCAGGCGGCCCCTGGCAACTACATAAGATAACAATATCAAGGCCGGAATTGCCGAACGCTTGTTGAATATCCGCGATTCTGCAGGGAAGCAAAAAAGGGCCTGAAGCAACGAAGCAATCAGGCCCTTTGTGTAGGGTGAGGTAGAACCCGTCACCCGAGAACTGCATTTACCAAGCTGGGTTTGTTGGGATCAATGTCCTCCCAGATAAGCTTTCGCCAGATCGCCGTTGTTGGCGATTTCCGCAGCGGTTCCTTGTGCAACCACATGACCGCCTTCAATCACGTAGGCGCGGTCGGCCAGTGCAAGGGCCAGTGCTGCCATCTGGTCAACCAGCACAATTGTCATGTTCTCATCGCGCAGACGATCCAGTGCTTCAAACAGTTCGGCAATGATCTTCGGTGCCAGGCCCAGTGAAGGTTCATCCAGCAGCAGGATGCGGGGGCGCGACATCAAACCTCGCGCTACCGCCAGCATTTGCTGCTCGCCACCGGACAGCAAACCGGCACGCTGATGCAGACGCTCCCTCAGGCGCGGGAAACGATTGAGCATTTCCTCAACACGGGTATCCATATCTTCCGGATACAGGAAGGCACCGAGGCGGATATTGTCGAGCACCGACATTTCCGGGAATACCTGACGACCTTCAGGCACCAGCACCAGGCCTTTGGCGACGATCGCATCTGCCGTCAGGCCGGTGAGTTCGTTGCCTTCAAAATGAATGCCGCCTTGCACCGGGCGATGCAGACCCGCCAGTGAGCGCATCAGTGTCGATTTGCCAGCGCCGTTGGCCCCCAGCAGCGCGATAATTTCGCCGCGTTTTACTTGCAGGCTGATCGAGTGCAGGACCGGTTCCGCGCCATAGCCCGTTACCAGATCCTCAACGCCCAGCACTTCTTCCTGACGACCACTGACTTCACGTGCGACGAGGGCTTTCTGTGCCGAATCGTCTTCCAGCGATTCACCGAGATAGGCCTGACGCACTGCCGGATTGTTCTGGATTTCCAGCGGCGTACCGGCAGCCAGATGCTGGCCTGCATCGAGCACCACAATATGGTCGGAAATACCCATCACCAGTTCCATATCATGTTCAACCAGCACGACGCTGATGCCGGCTTCCGCGATACGGCGCAGCAACTGGGCGAGGTTTTCCTTATCTTCCCGCGACAACCCGGCAGCAGGTTCATCCAGCAACAGCACTTCCGGATCGGTTGCCAGTGCACGGGCAATTTCCACCAGGCGGCGGTCCACATGCGGCAGGTCAGCCGCAGGAATGGTCAGCGCACCTTGATATCCGCAATAGGCCAGCAGTTCACGTGCCAGCTTGCGCACAGCAGGATCGGCATAACGTGCACAACCAAGGAAGTTGCCGAGCTTGCCGCGTGCGGCTGCCAGCGTCACGTTATCTTCAACACTCAGGGTGCCGAACAATTGCGAGGTCTGGTAAGTGCGGGCAATACCGCTGCGAGCGATCTGATAAGCACCTTTTCCATTCTGGGCCACGTTGTCCAGGGTGAACTGGCCGCTGGTGGGATGGTAGAAACCACTGAGCATGTTCAGCGCGGTGGTTTTGCCTGCGCCGTTGGGGCCGATCAGGCTGGTCACTGCAGCGGGCGCTACATCAAAGCTCAACTGGCTGACGGCACGAACACCTCCAAACACCATGCTCAATTTTTGGGCACTCAGTGCTTTTCGGGCTCTTTGTGCCAGCGGCAAACGTGGTGCCAGGGCTTGCACCGGTGTGGCGATGTTTGCTGCTGTTGCCTTTTTCTTGAACAGCTGGCGCAGGGCACCCACAACACCCTCCGGAGCCACCCACAGTACCAGCAGCAGCAAAGCACCGAAGAACAGCAGGCGGAAGTCAGCCATGCTGGACAGGAGTTCCGGCAGCAGGCCCACGATCACAGCGCCAACTAAAGGGCCTGCAACAGAACCGGCGCCACCAATAATGACGACCAGTACAAACAGGATGGATTGCATGAAGCTGAAGGTGTCCGGCGTCACAAAACCAGACAAAGGCGCAAACAAACCACCGGCAAGGCCTGCCAGCATTGCGGAGACGGCGAAGGCGACCGATTTGATGATCAGCGGATTCAGGCCGATCGACTCGGAGGCGATTTCACTGTCTTTTACTGCGCGCATCGCAGCACCCCAGGTGCCTTTTGCCAGCCAGGTATAAGCAGCAAAAGCCAGGGCTGCGGTGATGATGGCGATCAGTGCGACACTTTGTTCGGTGCCGAATTCACCCAGTACAGGGGCACCGATGCCCATGATGCCGTTCTGGCCACCAGTGAGGTCACGCAGCTCGACGATGCCGTGTTGCACGATGAAGCTGAAGGCAATCGTGATCATCGCAAGGTAAGGACCTTTGACGCGCAGTGCAGGAACCGCCAGTGCAAGGCCGAACAATCCGGCGATCAACGCCGCTACCGGCCATGCAGCCCAGAAACTCCATTGGTAGGTACTGGTAAGGATGGCAACGGTGTAAGCGCCAATCGCATAAAAACCAACGTGACCAAATGACACTTGCCCGGTCAAACCCAACAGGACATTCAGGCCCACGCCGACGACGGCGACCAGAGCGATCGTCGCAAGCACGAAGACATAGTAGCTATTTAACGATGTCACCAGACCGCAGGCCAGTACAAACACCGCCAGCGCAGAGAGAAGTTGCCAGGGGGAGCCCAGCCCAAAATAACTCGTTTTCATGATCGGAGTCGCAGACGGTAAAGATGCATTCATGCTTAGGCTTGGGTTTTTCATACTTTCTTTACCTCCGCGCGACCAAACAAACCATTAGGACGAACTGCCAATACCACGATCACCAGACCGAAGGTGATGATGTGAGTGAAACTGGATCCCAGCGATACCGTAATCAGCGCTTCGGCAATACCGAACAGGAAACCTGCGATCACGACACCCCACGCACTGGTGATGCCGCCCAGGATGGCAACAGCAAATGCCTTCAGGCCGAACAGCGTACCCATATCAGAGTTCACGTTAAACAGCGGTGCAATCAGTACACCTGCAATACCTGCCAGCACAGCGGACAATGCAAAGGCAACCGCGATGACACGTTTGATGGGGATGCCCATTAATTGAGCAGCATTACGGTTCTGTACGACAGCCAGCATGGCAATACCCCAGCGCGTACGCTTGGACACCGCATGCAAGGCAGCTGCCAGCGCCAGGCCTAGAACAGGAATCAGAATATGCAGCGGATACACACCGAATCCCATATCGGCAAATTCAATCGGCGTTTGTGCCAGCGCAGAAGGGAGGCTGCGCGGTTCTTTGCCGAAGGTATGCATGACGATGTTGTCCAGTACGATGCCTAATGCCACCGTGGACATCAGCCATGCATTGGAGCCGCGGCTGGCAAAGGGGCGCACCGCAACAAACTCAACGACCAGACCGTAGGCCGCACACAGCAGCAAAGCCAGTGCCACTGCCATGGTCATCGGCAGGCCGAGAACCTGCGAAAAGTAAAAGCATAAAACGGCACCCAGCATCATGGAACTACCCTGGGCAAAATTCATCGTTCCGGAAACGGCGTACGTGATATAGAACCCGAGTGCCATCAGGCCATACATGCTTCCTAAACCTAATCCTGTTACTAGCGCTGATAGCAGCATTTTTTTCTCCCTACTCAATCATCAGTTCCGGCTCTTGTGAAGCCGATTGACTGTTTCTTTCTGTGGGTGCACTGGATAAGCTGCACCCACAGGATTCACAGCGTTTTACTTCGATGCACCCACTGGCAGGATGCGGTTGTCGATGAATTGCGCCCATACATAGTCGTTTTCGTCGAGCGCGTCATGCTTGGTTGGGCTGAACGGCTTTACATAGGTCTTGATCAGACCTTCATAGCGATCAATCTTGTAAAAGCCTTCGCGGATAGCAGGGCCGGACGTTGAGCCAGCATTGCTGATCGCCAGGGCTGCCAGGTGCATGCCATCGTAAGCATTTGCCACACCCACAGCAGGCGTGATGTCATCGGGTCCTTTAATGTCGGAGTACTTCGCCTTTAATGCCGCGATGACTTTCTCGCCGGTTGGGGACTGTTTGCCGAAGAAGCTGTAGGTCTGCACGAAGTGAACGTTCTTTGCGCTTGGGCCGGCCAGTTCGGTGAAGCGTCCACCGGCAGGACCCCAGTGCGACACGATAGGTACTTTCCAGCCCATGCGGTCCAGTGATTTCACGACCTGTGCGGAAGGACCGACGTTACCCACCAGATAGAGGCTGTCAGCACCTGCGGCTTTCAGACGGCTCAGTTGGGGAATAACGTCTACATCACTGGCTTCAAATTTCTCAATGCCGGCAGGTTTCAGGCCTTTTTCCGTCAGGGCCGCGACAATGCCTTTCTCATTCGATTCACCCCATGGGTTGTTGACCAGAATGAGACCGGCCTTGCTGGCTTTGTAGTTGCTCATCGCGTAGTTCACCATTGCCTTGTCGACGGTTTCATCAACGGCGGAAACGCGGAACATGTAGTTTTCAGCAGCACCGTTTTGTGTAATGCCGGTACCCGCTGCCCATGGTCCCATGTAAGGAACCTTGGCCTGATTAATGATAGGCACGGTTGCCATGGCAACGGGCGTATCGAGGCCGCCAAAGATCACGGCGACTTTGTCTTTAAAGAGTAATTCGCGTACTGCAACCACGCCTTTGGCAGGATTGCCTTCATCGTCACGGCGCAAAAGCTCCAGCTTGCGACCGCCGAGCAAACCGCCTTTCGCATTGATCTCTTCAATCGCGATAGTCAAGCCACGAGTAAGGGATTCACCCGCTTTGGCAGACTGGCCGGACAGTGCAGTCACCAGACCGATCTTGATCGGTTCGGCGGCAGAAACATTGGTCACAAAGGCTGCACCCATGGCAGCGATACTGGCAGCGATAAAACTGCGGCGGCTAATACCATTCATATTCGATCCCCTGTAAGTAAGTATCACAAGAAGCAGTTGCCTCGGCACAACTTATGCAAGGGTTATGCCATCGCAACAAAATCGATCTGATTTTGTCGACAAAGAGGGCAATACATTCGCATCAAAGCGTGATGTGCCCATTTTGGAAACATGTGGCGCACCATCCAAGTGCGCCGATAAGGGGATTACGATGCAAGACGCACCAAAAGAGAACTCAACTTCACTCGTAACGCAACATTCCGATCCAGCAGCAATCGTTGCTGAATATTTACGCATATTGATGATTCCCGATCCGGATGCAGCGCGTCGCTTCGTTTCACCAGAATTGCTCATTCGCTTCACCGGTGGCCGTGTGATGCGCGATCCATCCGAGTGCGCGCAATTTAATAGTGGTCGTTATGCATGGGTGAAGAAACGTGTGGAGAGCACCGAAGTTGTACGCGGTGCGACCTTCGAAGAAGCGATTGTGTATAGCTACGGCACGCTGTATGGCGCATGGCCGGATGGCAGCGAGTTCGAAGGCAACCGTTATGTTGATCGTTATATCGTGCGCAATGGCCTGATTGTGCAGATGGATGTCTGGAATGACAGTGCGGAATGGTTGTTAGCCAAAGCTGGCCTGGCATCACTGTTATAAAAGGGAGGGCTGGTATGACGACCAATGCTTATAAACCTTTGAAGAGCCATGGCCGGTTTGCTTATTCCTCCATCAAGAACCGGCCCGCTTATCGCTGGAAAAACGGTTCCGGACTCGCTGTTTATATAGGTTTCAACATCGAGCACTTTCATTTTGGCGAGGGCATGGGAGCGCGCCTGGGACCGGCTTGTCCTGAACCGGATGTTCTCAACTACGCATGGCGTGAATACGGCAACCGTGTGGGTGCCTGGCGTTGTCTGGATCTGTTTGATGCATTGAAGCTGCCAACCGGCGTGCTGTTGAATACCGCGTTATATGACCACTGCCCGGAACTGATTCAGGCCTTTGTTGCACGCGGTGATGAGCTGGTGGGCCATGGGTATACCAATTCTGTGCAACAAGGAACGATGCCGGAAGAGCAGGAGCGTGACCTGTTAATGCATTGCAGAGAACGTATTTCCGCCGAGAGTGGGCAGTCACCGAAAGGCTGGCTGTCACCATGGATTTCGGAGAGTCGTGTTACGTCGGACTTGCTTGCAGAGACCGGTTATCAGTACACGCTTAACTGGTGCCACGATGATCAGCCGATCAAATTCGCAACACGTGATGGACATGGCTTGTGGTCGATTCCTTATCCACAGGAAGTCAACGATATTCCGATGATCGTGGCGCGCCAGATGGATGGCAAAGATTTTGCTCAGATGATTATCGACAACTTCGATGAAATGCTGGAGCAGTCCCGTGAGCAGCCATTGGTCATGGGGATTGCACTCCATCCTTATCTGGTTGGCCAGCCTTATCGTTTGCGCCATCTGCGTCGTGCACTGACACATATCGCAGGATACAGGGACCGCGATGAAATCTGGTTTGTCACGCCCGGTGAGATTGCCGGCTACATGGCATCCCTCGAAACCGGTAGGGGTGATCAGTGAAGGGCTGTAAAAGCCTGTAATAAATTGCAGATAACTATAAAGCGCTGTAACTCAACACGCTGACACCGACCTTTTAACTTATTCCGCAAGAGCCGATCTATGAAACAAGCAGTAGCAACTTTTCAAGCCAGCGACGATTTTCCGATTAACGATGACATCAATGCGTGGGTGCCACATGGCCGCTTCGTCATGCAGGGTGCTGGCTCAGGTCCATTAACTGGATTGACCTTCGCCGTGAAAGATCTTTTTGATGTGGCGGGTTATCCGACCGGTGCCGGCAATCCTACCTGGCTCGCGACACATCCGGTGCCCACGGTGAGCAGCCCTATCGTCGATAGCCTGTTGCAGGCAGGTGCAACGCTGGTGGGTAAAACCATTTCCGACGAACTGGCCTACAGCATCAATGGCGACAACGTGCATTACGGTACGCCTATCAATGTTCGTGCAAGGGATCGTGTACCCGGTGGCTCTTCCAGCGGGTCCGTTGCTGCAGTCGCAGCGCGTAAATGCGATTTTGCGCTGGGTACCGATACCGGCGGCTCCACCCGTGTTCCCGCAAGTTACTGCGGCGTGTGGGGCCTTCGTACTACCCATGGTTTATTGCCCAGTTCCGCTATGGTTGCGTTGAACCCCAGCTTCGATACGTCCACCTGGTTTGCACACGATCCGGACACCTTCATGAAGGTCGCCAAAGTGCTGGTGCCAACCGGGCAGCCTGTCACCTTCTCCAAGGTCATGATGTTCGATGACGCGATGGCGCAGGCGGATGACTGCTTCCGCGAGAAAGCCGAGGCGGTGTTTGCGGCGCTGGCGGAGTCCATGGAATCCAGTCATGTGACGGCAACCCCTGGCGGCACAGCTGAAGAACTGGAGTTGTGGCGCCAGACCTACATCACTGCTTCTGCACGTGAAGCGTGGCTGGAGCATGGCGTATGGATAGAACAGCACCAACCAACCTTTGGTCCGGCGATTGCCGGCCGATTCAATGTCGCGCGCGATGTAGGGCCGGAAGCGGTTGCTGAAGCGATCAAACGCCGCGGCGAAATCATGGCAGGTGTGCGCAATATGGTGGGCAAGCATGGCGTTGCAGTGCTGCCATCTTCCGCCAGCGTTGCACCATTGCTTACCGCAACCGGTGCGGAAGTGGATGAACTTCGTAGCCGCACTTTCCGTATTACCTGCATCGCCGGCCTGTCCGGCTTGCCGCAGGTGAGTTTGCCTTTTGAGCGGGAAGACGGTTTGCCGTTTGGTATCTCCCTGCTGGGGCCGGCAGGCAGTGATGAAGCCCTGGTCGCACTGGCGGTTGAAGTGTGGCGCAAGTTGCAGGCGTAAGCGACGAGAATCCAGCGATGAAAAAATCAGCTTCGCTTTCTTTGGATGGCAATGCATCAGCCGTTGCTAAAGGTGTGCTGGAAACCGGTGATGCCGGCGTACAGCGCATTTATCAGACGGTATTGCATAGTGTGATGAACCAGCGCCTGGCGCCGGGCACAAAATTGTCGGAAGCCGCGTTGTGTGATTTGTTCGGTGTTGGCCGCACGACGGTGCAGAAAGCCCTGCAGAAACTCGCTCATGAGCACATTGTTGAATTGCGACCGAATCGTGGCGCTATCGTGGCGATGCCGACGCCGGAAGACACACGCGAGCTCTTTGA
>JAEZLB010000290.1 GCA_023435945.1 Pseudomonadota bacterium
CCGCTCCTCCTGAACATCAGTCGCCCAAAAAGAAAGGGCGGAACACCGTTCCGCCCTTTCTTTTTGCCTTAGCCAGATATGACCGGCTTTGACCGATTTACTTGATCAAGGTGACAGGCACCGGAGACAAGTGAATGATCTTGGTAGCGACAGAGCCAACCAGGATGCTGGACAGGTTGGACAGGCCGCGCGTACCGATGATGATTTCATCGCAGCCCTGCTCTTTCGCAAACCGTGAAATCACTTCGGCAGGATCACCTACGAACAAGTGATACTCGTAGTCAGCCTTCTGGTCATCCAGCGCTTTGCGGGCAGGATTCAGGGCTTTCATGCCTTCTTCCTGATGCATTTCCTTGATTTGCGCTGCGTTTACAAAAGCAGTCACACTGCCGTGCAAAGGATATTGCACATTAACCAAATGAATCTTGCTGCCCGGACTATTTGCTGCCATTTTTGCTGCATGCGCTACTGCACGCATGGAGCATTCCGAGCCATCTACTGCCACTAAATACTTAGGCATGGTATTTATCCTCGCTGATTATGTTTTTCGTATCACGTACTGGCATTAAGCCTTGTCGTGTGCTGCAATATCCTTGAGCGCTGCCGAGCGTTCCATGCGGGCTGCGATGATTTTACCCAGGATCACGACAATGATAGCGCCTGCTGCGGGGAGGCTATACTCCGATGCCGGGATATTGGCTGCGACCCAGTCCGCGCTCACGACGTCGGTTGCCAGCATGCCACCTGCAATCCAGCCCAGCAGCGCACCGCCCAGCGTAATCACGATCGGGAAACGATCCATCAACTTCATCACGTATTGACTACCGTACATAATAATAGGTACGGAGAGCAACAGGCCAAACACGATCAGGAACATGCTGTCACCAGCAGCGCCTGCAATCGCAATGACGTTATCCAGGCTCATGACAACGTCGGCCACGATAATTGTCTTGACCGCTGAAGCGAGGGTAGTACCCCCATCCAGATCATGATGGCCCTCATCTTCCGGCAACAACAGCTTGACGCCAATCCAGAACAGCAGCAATGCACCAACAATCTTCAGGTACGGGATTGCCAGCAAGGTAACGGCGAAGAAAATCAGCACGATACGCATGCCAATCGCAAGTCCCATACCGTAAAGAATGCCCTTTTTGCGCTGCGCCTCTGGCAGACGACGGCAGGCGAGGCCAATGACAACTGCATTGTCACCGCCCAGAACAATATCGATAGCGACAATCTGTAATAGCGCTATCCAAAATTCGGGAGAACTGAAATCCACGATAATCCTCAGAAAGTAAGTTAATACGGTATCGACCTGGAAACACTACCAGATAAGCACGCCCCGGGATTTTACCTCCGAGGCGCGCTATTTAGTAAGTCATTTATTCACGTTCAGCGAGCCACTTACTCAACTGGCTGCTCTACCGCGACATCTGATTTCTTGCCTGACAGCTTCTTCACTACCGAGCCGATCAGCGGCCAGAACAGCATCAACAGGGCCAGCGTCGTGATGCTACCAACCAGACCGTTGGAGAACATGATGCTCAGCTCACCTTGCGACAGCAGCATTGCCTGACGGAAGCCGTCTTCTGCCTTGTCGCCCAACACCAGAGCCAGAACCAGCGGAGCCAGCGGATAGTCGAGTTTCTTGAACAGATAGCCGACCACGCCGAAGATAACCATCAGCCAGATATCGAACATCGCGTTGTTCACGGTATAGGCACCAATTGCGCAAATCGTCACGATCACCGGAGCGATGATGGAGAACGGAATACGCAGGATGGATGCGAACAGCGGCACGGTCGTCAGGATGATGATCAGGCCAACCACGTTACCCAGGTACATACTGGCGATCAGACCCCAAACGAAGTCGGGTTGTTCCTGGAACAGCAGCGGACCAGGTTGCAGACCCCAGATCAGCAGGCCGCCCAGCAGCACGGCTGCGGTCGGGGAACCCGGGATACCCAGTGCCAGCATCGGCAGCATTGCAGCGGTACCGGCAGCGTGAGCAGCCGTTTCCGGTGCAACCACACCTTCGATTTCACCCTTGCCGAAGTTGTTGCCGTTCTTGGACATCTTCTTCGCTACGCCATAGCTCATGAAGGATGCGGGAGTTGCACCACCAGGGGTAACACCCAGCCACATACCGATCACGGAACTGCGCAGGAACACCATCCAGAACTTGGGCAGCGTTTTCCAGGTTTTCAGCACGACTTTGGCATCAATCTTCGCCGTCTTGCCTTGGAATGCCAGGCCTTCTTCCATCGACTGCAGGATCTCACCGATACCAAACAGACCGATAACAGCGATCAGGAAGTCAAAGCCGCGCAGCAGTTCGGTGAAGCCGAAGGTCAGACGCAACTGGCCGGTCACGGTATCGATACCGACTGCACCCAGTGCGAAGCCGAGGGCCATAGCCGACAGAATCTTGGCCGGCGAACCCTTACCCATGCCCACGAAGGAACAGAAGGTCAGCAGGTAAACCGAGAAGAATTCAGCAGGACCGAAGTTCAGTGCGAACCTCGCAACCAGCGGCGCCGCGAAAGTGATCATGATAACGGCCACGATCGCGCCAACGAAGGACGAGGTAAATGCACCAGTCAGTGCCTCACCTGCGAAACCTTTTTGGGCCAGCGGATAACCGTCGAACGTCGTCGCAACAGACCATGGCTCACCAGGGATGTTGAACAGAATGGAGGTAATAGCACCACCAAACAGCGAACCCCAGTAAATACAGGTCAGCATGATGATTGCCGAAGTCGGCGACATACTGAAGGTCAGCGGCAACAGAATTGCCACGCCGTTTGCACCACCCAGACCAGGCAGCACACCGATCAGAACACCCAGCACGATACCCAGCACCATCAGGCCCAAGTTCATGGGTGTTGAGATGACGGCCATCCCATGAAGCAATAGATTTAGTTCTTCCATTTTATATTTACTCCTCTATATGTCTTCTTATAGGCCTATTAGTAACCTGTGAATGCCAACAGGTTGAACATACCCTTGTACAGCGGCACCAGGAACCAAACTTCGAACATGAAGAAGAAGAAGACGGAAACGGCAATACCCAGGCTCAAGCTCTTAATCCATGAGAATTTGCCGAGAATCACCATGAACAAGGTGATGTAGATGGTACCGGCCACGTAAAGACCGACCAGCTCAATGCCAAGCACGAAGAAGAAAATGGGGATCAGGACCGCCAATACGCGTTTGAACGATTCGCCATCGACGAAGACTTCCATATTCTTGTTCTTGCTAAACAAGGCCCGGCCGAAAGTCCACGCGCAGCAACCGGTAATGATTATTCCCATGTAATAAGGGAAGTCGCCGGCACCTGGGCCATCACTGGTCCAGCCAGTACCCAGCTCCATGCTGCCTGCGATACAGATGATGCCTAGGACCATGCCAATTAAGGCAACGGCCGCCTCTACTATATAAGTTGCAACACCATTGGCATTGCCGTGCTCAGTTTCTGTGTTATGAGACATAAGAAACACTCCAGCGAAACGGAATTAATGAGGAATTCGGGCGTAGAAAGCCCGCCGAGACGACTGCTGATCGTCGGTACTAATCACGCACCGAGAATCGACAGCCCATAGGCTAGTGTGGGAATTGGATGGCACTCATATATCTCCTTTGTTTTTAATAATAATTTTTTTCCGCACCGACAGACCGGGGATGATCTGCCGATACAACTCCTTTGATACTTGCGCCTCTGCGTTGGATGCGGGCACATATTTTTATGTGCAACTATAGCCTGCAGATAAGTCCACTTAGATGGAGGCTATAGTTGTTGAGATGAGTATAGGGGGAGGCTCTTTCATGCCAACTAGGGTTGCTCCTAGTTTGCACCAGAATTTTTAGCAATGCCTGGTCAGAATATCTGGCACCAAGGATGCAAAAACGCCTGCCTCTTATAATTTTTGTTATTGCTCTTACTCAAACTTCGTGAGGATATACAAAAATCTTGTTTACGGAAAGTGATAATTTGGAATTTTTAGTTGCAATGCTTCCTGGCTGGTTTCCCTATTCCTGTGGGATAAGAGGCATTTTACGTTGAGCCGGTCACCGGAATAGGACAGATCTTTATTTCCGATGCATAGGTATATCGCCCTTTTGCGTTTCCCTTTGGCAATAAAATCCCCGCTTGTTTCCTGTATAAAGTGCCACACCAACGCTGAGTAGAGGGCAAAAGCTCCTGTAGAGGCAATATTGCCAATAAATGGGCAGACCACACTTATTCCTTTTAGCACGCCTTATTTGACCACTTGCTCGGTAATGCAGCTTTGTTAAACAGAAAAATTGAATCTCTGAAAAGAAATACTTGCCTGACCATACAGCGGTGCCCGTCAATAACTATTCACTTCTACGCAGCATTCCCTGGCAAATTCTTGTAACTGCCGGGATTCAACAAACCTGCTGCGAAGAGATGCGCTCAGCATGACAACTAGGGTTACCCCCAGTTAATATACAGTCCCTAGTGACTTCCTCAGCCGCCATGGTTTAATGCGGGCATCTGAGTAAAGGAATTACCTTTTATGCAATCAGACCGACCCCTCCCTTTTGATTCCGGGTATCAGGTGATGAGCCATCTGGCTCAAGTACTCTCCCATCCCGTCCATGCCGCCCTTACGTCAATCGGCTTGGTCCTGCTTATTGCACTCGCCGACTTAACCACCGGCTACACAATGAACCTGGCCATGCTGTACACGGTGCCTATTGCACTGGCGACCTGGATAAGTGGCGCCACTACAGCCTCTGTGACCGCCATCGTAGCTATGTCCTGTTGGACATTCGGCTTTTATCATACGCATGATGGCTTCGAGCCTTTTTATTATTGGGAAGCAGTCACGCTGACGATAACCTTCATCATTTTTATCGGACTGCTTCACTCACTACGCTCCGCCCTAGTAAGAGCTGACAAACGTTTTCTGCATGTATTGGAAGGCCTGCCGGTCGGCATATTCGTCACAGAGCGCAAGAATGGAAATTTGCTTTACGCAAACAAGCACTTTTCCACCATGTTCGGGGAGCCTGTCGAAGCACGGGTAGCAAAGGTCGACCAAGGATTACAGGAGCATTTAGCCTCAAAACCTGCGCAAGCCTCACAGACAGACAACACGGTCTTTCGCTACTGCGAGGTGCGGGACGAAGATAGTGGACACTGGTATCTGGTTCAATCAGGCCCTATCCAGTGGGAAGATGGCCGGACCGTGCAATTGAAAGTCTTGATGGACATCACCGATGGCAAGCAAGCTGAAGCCCTGCGTCAACAGCATCATGACTTGCTGCATATTAGCTCACGCAATGCTTTGCTGGCCGAGATTGGCTCGATGCTAGGCCATGAACTCAATCAGCCTCTGATGGCCATTGCAGCTTATCTGGATGCGAGCAACCTGCTGCTCTCAAAGAGCAAGCCTAATGTAAAAGAAGTGCTGACGGCATTGCAGAAAGCGCGCGCGCAAGTGTCACGGGCCAGTGACATCCTGGAACACACCCGCAGCTTCCTGCGCCGCCGTGCGCCGAGCTTCATGCAAAGCGATATTAATGAAGTGGCCCATGAAGCAGTGCAATCCCTGGAACTGGAGCTGCAGGATAGCGACATACACGTTGAATTAGAACTCGGACGCAATCTGCCCGACGTCATGTTCGACAGCACCCTCATACAACAAGTCGTCATCAATCTGCTGCGCAATGCCGTGGACGCCTTGTCAGCCGCCCCCTGCCCGCGCCACATCACCATACGCACGACAGCCAGTGCAGACCAGGGTTTGCAAATTTCTGTCGTAGATAATGGGCCCGGCGTACCTGAGGAAATCAGGGATAAATTGTTCACCCCCTTTGTGACGACCAAAACGCAGGGACTGGGTTTGGGGCTTTGCATCTGCCGCTCTATCATCGAAGCCCATGGCGGAACCCTCTGGTTCTCGGATAATAACAACGGTGGATCAAGCTTCCATTTCACTTTAGCGAAAGGTCGTCAGCATGCAGATTTCGAAGAATGAGCCGACTGTTTTTGTCGTCGATGACGACGAAGCGGTGCGAGACTCGCTCAAGATGCTGCTGACAGCGGCAGGCTTGCGTGTCGAGTCTTATCCATCGGCTGCATCTTTTCTGAAAAGCTATACCCCTACGCATTCAGGCTGCATGGTGCTGGATATTCGCATGCCCGGCATGAGCGGCCTGGCGCTGCAGGATGAATTGCACAAGCGCCGCGTCTCTCTGCCCATACTTTTCCTGACCGGCCATGCCGATGTCCCCATTGCTGTACGTGCCCTGAAACAAGGTGCCTACGATTTCATCGAAAAACCGCTGGACTCGCAAAGACTGGTGCTGGCAGTGATGAATGCCTTGCGAGTCGATGCGCAGCAACGCATGCAGGTGGCAGCACAGTCCATGGACGTGGAAGCCGCAGACCGCCTGGTGACGCTATCGGATCGCGAACGGGAAGTGCTGAAGTATGTACTGGAAGGCAAACCGACACGCGAAATTGCACAGATGCTGAACGTGAGCATCAAAACCATTGAATTCCATCGTGCCCGCATACGAGAGAAACTGGGTGTCACTTCGCTGGCTGAACTCTTCAAGTTGTTCATGCCTCGCTGATCCGCACCGGCATTCACCAGGCGGCGGTTTATAACGGGCAGGCGGCATCAAGCGATTTGCGCTGCCCGCTCTCCCCCGCTTCTCTCATTCCGGTCATGTTTTGCCTGTTGCCCAGCCTTGCCCAAGGAGACCGAGAATGACCACTTCACTCAAAACTTGCGACAAACCCGTGATCGAATTCTGGTTCGATTTCGGCAGTAATTACAGTTATCTGAGCACTATGCGCATCGAGGCACTAGCGTCAGCGGCCGGAGCCGCTATCGCATGGAAGCCTTTCCTGCTGGGCGCGGTATACAAAGAGCTAGGGTGGAAAGAAGCGCCTTTTCTCGCGCAACCGGAGAAAGGCCGCTATGTGTGGCAAGACACCCGAAGACGCGCAAAGCAATACGGTATAGCGTTCAACATGCCAACAACCTTTCCCCGGGTGGCAGTACTGCCATCTCGCGTTGCGATGCTTTGCACCCACGAACCCTGGATAGGAGATTTCTGCAAAAACGTGATGCGCCAGAACTGGGTGCTGGACCTGGATATCAACGACCCCATTCAGGTGGAGCATGCGCTGTCAGCACTCGTGGAAGACCCAAAGCGCATTATCAGTGCCGCGCAAGAGGATGCCAACAAGCTGAAACTGCGGGAGCAAACGCAACAGGCGCGCGAGAAAGGAATTTTCGGAGCCCCGACATTTTTCGTGAACGATGAAATGTTCTGGGGCGACGACCGGCTTGAAGATGCGCTGCATTACCTGCGCAGCCCTCAGAACATTTGAAGCTCCACCCTATTCCCGGTGATGCTGCTGGTTTACCTCCTGCTGCATGGTTTGCACGGCGGTCGGCCATGTGCTCTTGATATACGCCAGCACCGCAACGATGTCCGTATCCGACAGGATGTTGCCGTAAGCCGGCATATCGCTTTCATACCCGGGGGGCGCTGTCCTTCCCGGCACCAGTCCATGTTTGACGATGTCGAATAACAGTCTATCCGCGTGATGCCAGGTATGGCCTGTCTCATCATGCGGCGGCGCCGGCAATCTTCCATTGGCAAGACGGGTACGCCAGTCCGGCTGCCCTTCCAGCTTCGCCCCGTGACAGGCCGCGCAGTATTGGACGTAGATTTTCTCTCCGCTGGACACCCGTTGCTGGTCCGACGGATCAATATAAAAATCCGGCTTGTGATCGGCCGAAAGATAGAAAAATAAGGCGCCGGCCAAAATGGCAATAAGTATTGGTATTGCCAGCGCCCTCCATTTTGCTTGCCCTGTACGTCCTGCTTGCCTGCTCAGATCAGCCATATCTCAATCAACTCGCTTTACCTGCTAGTTACCTTTCTCATTATCACCCTGAGCTTGCCCGAACCCGACTCCCAAGCCCGCCCCCATACCTGCTCCTGCCCCGCCCATGGCGCCCCGTCCGCCTTGATTACCACCGCGCTCACTGTCACTTTTGCCTCGGCCTGGGTTTCCCTGCGTACGGGTTGGACCCTGCAAGGGAATGGCGAGGTCGGCGGGAACCGGCTCCAGATCGAGCGCCGTACG
>JAEZLB010000094.1 GCA_023435945.1 Pseudomonadota bacterium
CTTGGATCCTGGGCTGCCGTCGGGGCCAGCGACGCGTGCCCTGGGGTTGGGATGCTGCAACTCGGCTCCAGTGGGAAGAGCAGTCGGAATGGCGGCAGGAGGTTGTCCCTCCTGCGAGTCAGCAGGACTCGACACGCTCTGCGGCACGATTCGAAGTGCCGGTCCGTAGTGCGTGATGTCAGAAGTAGGCGAAACCACCCCTTGAATTTGGAGTCCTTCCACCAGGCTCAGTGGGGTGATCGTCTGGTGGGACGGGGTCTCCTTCAGGAGAAAGGACTCACCGGATAGTGATTGGATCGGATCATTGCTCGCCAATTCAACGAGTAGTCGGTTGACATCGTCAGGGAAAGGCCAACGAAGAGGATGAATCTTGTCTCTCCAGACCCTCCGACCGACCAGAGTGCCGTCGTCTCGGCGTCGGGGAACGAACGCCTTGAGTGCACGGCTTCCAATGCAACGACCAATCACGAACCCAAATTCCCCGCGCGCCTCCATTGAGGAGTCATTATTCGGAACGTGAAAGATGCCAACACATCCAAATGGAACTTGAAAATGTGAGCCATCAACCTTCTCCCCAGTCACAAGAGTCAGCGGCGTTGGGCCTCCGCTGGCCTTGTTCCCAGTCTGGTTCATGGACGTAATCACATCTTCGACCAAGTCCGGTAGAAGCTCCGCAGGCAACGGAAACTTCAGTGAGACTGTAACAGTCCGTGACTTGTCCCTGATGGTGCGAACGGTTCTTTCAACTTTCCTTTCATGAACCTCAGCGGCAACATGGCGGTGTTCCACACCCAATGCAGCCAGGTCGCCCTTGCGAGCAAGTTTGGCAATCGTGCTGTCCATGTCGCTATGCAGACGAATGTGGACCTGCGGTTCCTTTCGCTTGGCCATGTATGCGCGGTGGAACTGCACCAAGCCAACAATGGCTTTGAGCACCTCCTTCGCCTCTTTGGACTCGAGACGTTGATACCACACATAGCCAGTTACCCCGTCGACAGCGACGAAGTAAATGATCGGTTCCTTCTGGCTCTTGTGTCGTAGGAACACAAGATCACAGTGTTGGTCCTCACCAATCTGCTTGGCTTCAGGGACATGGTGATCACCAGGGTGACCAGCATGCATCTTCCCATATACGCATCCGATGCACCTCTCCAGACCTGCTTTACGCACGTCTTCGGAAGTGATTCCAAGAGCATAGTACTCTCCACTGTCCAGGCTGCTGCAGATGGCTCCAGCACTCGCGTGAGCGAGGATTTCGTGGAGCATCCAAATGGTTTCTCGCTTTGACTCGCTTAAGCCAGCCCTTGCAACGAATGCAAGGTGTGACTTGTCACGAACCCGGAACAAGTAGAACAAGTTATCAGCTCCGAGCTTTGCTGCATAGCAAGGCCCGTCGCCTTTTCTTGGAACAAACAGGAACATGCCCCATTTCGGGATGCATAGATCATGGGTTCTCCAGAGCTGGCCAACACTAATGAGCGTCGGCCCACCGTAGTCTGGCAGGACCAGACCACTGCCAAGATGCGGGTGCTTGCCTGCAGCTTCAGCCACACGCTTGCCACCCACCCCTTCAACTGAAACACCTTCTACAAAATGACGAATGTCGAATAGATTCCGAGTGCTACTAAAGATATGGGTCGAGCTCCCGGTGTCGGCGAGCCCTTCACACTCCTTGTGGAGCCTCAGCTCCACGCTCATCCTCTTAGGCTTAGATATAGACATTGGGCGAACTTGAGACAGACAGACAAATAGATATTCAGGACTTGTGAGAGACTTGGAGAAAGGTTTATGTCGTGCGACGACTGGACTTCGAATTACTCGTCGTCGCTTTCCTCGGAAAGATTGTCGACCCTGAATTGAGTCAACATTGCTTCCTTGTCGTCGGGCCGCGCAACATAAAACTTGCGTCCGCCTTTCTCACTCCTCTTGATGTTCTTCTTGTAGTCTGTCTTCTGTCGCTTTTTCTGTCCATCATCCTTACCTTCAACATTCTTCTTGTAGTTGCTGTTCCTGCTCGGGGGGTCGCCAGATTCTGAGCTTTCCTCAGAGTCTGTGTCGTTCCTCATCTTGGACTTCGCCTTACGGCGCTTATTCTTCCCCTTGGCACCTTTGGGCCTCGCGCCCTTACCATTCCTGCGAGAGGACTGATCATACAGTGACTTTGCATGCGGCCCTTGAGTTTCATACTGTCGGTATCCTACGCCAGCGGCCAAGTTGGCTGCTACCGTTCCATCCGACGGTGGCTCTGCTCTGTTCGCCCGACAGTGGATCTCATCGACCAGGAGGTGGAGTTTAGTATATCTCTCTGGTAGCGCTCCTTGGCGACCAGCCTCGTTTTCGGCTCTACGAAACTCCTCAAAGAATGCAGCGTTTGCATTCCTGTCTAGACTGTACATCAGCCACTTGCAGACAGTTTCGGCTAGGAACTTGGCGTGAGCGCCTCCTTCCCGCCAGTTCGGGTCCAAGTCGCGAACCTCATCGTATGCCTTTCGCCACCTTTTCACATAGGCGGGAGTCGGCTCGTTCGGTTCTTGCTTGAGCATGTGGAGTGCTAACTCCTTCCCACTGGCATAAAGCCTGTTAGGAAGTGTTCGGCGCTCGTTCAGGCTCTCAAGATACTCGAACAACTTGAAGAGATCGGACTTCTTGGACACGTCCTCGATGAAATTGTCTTGCTCACGCAGCGCTCCGTACGTCTCTTCGTCGAGCATACTCACGAGCTTCTGGTAGCCATCCACTACGTCCTGAATATACGCATCCTCGCGTTCAGCGATTCGCTTGTTCTCGGCCTCTGCCGCAAGCTTCTCAGCTTGGCTAGCATTGGCAGCAACAGTGACTCGGTTGAACGTACGTTGTGTACCTCCAATGAGATCCTCTTTAACGGCCAGACCAATGCCGCTCAAGTGCCTGGTCACTATAATGTCTCTGTCTGCCTTCTTGAAGATCCGGAAGTCCAGGACCTTCCGCCCGGTAGACTCAGACTTATCCTTCTCGCCCATCCTGGCAAGAATTGCAGTTCACAAAGGCTCGTGTAAAATCTAGGAAGTACCCAACTCAGCAATGCTAAATCGCAGTGCGGACCTGAGCACTTTGTAGGGGAAACAAATAAGATCACTCACGTAGATGGAAACAGTAGACAACAGCAAATCTAAGTTTTACACGCAACCTGAAGTGCCATTGATTGTGATTAAGATAGATCTACTACTAAGCTCCAACGTTCCCGCCTTCTTACCAAAGATAGAACAGCTGGCAGTATGGCATCCTACTTGTACGATCAGTACGTGGTACGATACCATCTTCTCTAGACGAGGTATCCCAACACACCCCTTCAAGCTGATCTCCATGAGGCAGCTTGCCCATAAGAGGCTAGAGAAGCAACTGTCATCACTCTAGTAGGCTCGGCAAGAGTCAGAGAAAACACGCCGCAGAATTCGAGGAGAAAACACATACGCAGGGCAAAAGAACCCAAAGGGTGAAGAAAACCTGGATGCGAAAACCTAGTCTGCGGTAGCACTCTCTACATAAGTAGATCATGCTCGTAACACAGCTCTCAGATTCAGCAACCTATCCCTCCAATCCACGAAATGCTTGGCATCCATGGCTTTTGTCAAACCATCTGCAATCATGCGACCAGTCTCAATCTTCCTCAGCTCCAGCAAACCCTTCTCGAGCTGCTCGCTTATCCAGAAGTAAGAGATGTCAATCGATCTCGACAACTTCCCATGATGACCACGCTGTGCGAGAGTCATACATGCGCTATTATCTTGATCGATCACACATGGTCCCAGCTGCTTGATGCCCATTTCTTCCAGGACTGCACGGATCCAGACGGCCTGCTTGCCGGCAGCACACAAAGCAACAAGTTCAGCTTCGGCAGTGCTGGTAGTCACAAGCGTCTGCTTCTTCGAGCTAGTTACCAGTGGACCATTCTCACGCTTTCCCAACCAGAAGAGATAACCCGTTCGACTCTTCCTGCCCTCTTCACTTGCAAAGCTGGCATCAGCCGCTCCATGTAGCTGAAGGCTTGACGCCCTGATCACCGTAGGGAGATCACGCGTCTTCTGCAGGTACTTCACCGCTTGAACCAAGTCCTCCCAGTCTTCAACAGTGGGATTCGCAGTTCTCGTGGTGAGCCTCCCAACAGCGAACCTGATATCCGGTCTCGTCTTAACCACGTAGTTCATCCGCATGGTCAGAGCCAAGAATCGAGATTTCATCTCCTCTTCCAAAAGATCAGCATCCTCAGAGTGCCGACGGCTCTTGAATGGAGACTTCGCAACCTCCGATGGACCCAGTTGCAGATCTTCCACCAACTCATTGATGTACTTGGTCTGCGTCAGATACATCAGACGTCTTTCGCGATCTCTCTTCACGGTCATGCCCAAGTAGTTGAACTCAGAAGGATTGAGCTTCTCCGTGACCGACTGAAACCTGCGCTTCAGTGACTCTCTAAGGTACGCCATCGAGCTCTTGGGCCCTGTGCTGAGCATGTCGTCGACATGAACCAGCACGTAGTGCAGACCCTCTTCCGTGACACGAATAAACAGACACTCATCATGCTTCGCTGCGACAAAGCCAATCTCAAGGAGAAATGTCCTGAGAGTGAGATACCACTTCCTAGGTGCATCCTTCAGACCATACAGTGCCCTCCTTAGCAGCACTATGAGCGATCCGTCAGGCAGCCTTCCGCTTTTCAGCTCAGGCGACATAAGCACCAGAGTATCGGCGAGTTCTTTGTCGATATGCGCTAGCACTTTGCGGTCCCCCATCTCTGCTTCCAGAAATGCAGCACCAATGTCGAATATGTCGATGTCAAGGTTCCTCGACGTGGCGATGTTCAGAGTGATCATAACGATCTCGTCACTGATCGTGGGAGAATCTGTTCGATTGGTCAAAGCAAGGTACCTCTCTCGGAAACCCTTGATGACGAGCCTTGCCTTGATCTTGATCAGAACCCCATCAGGTCCGACTTTGTTCTGAACGAGCATCATGGTAGGAATGGCGCGAGCAATCTGTTTCGGCGTCAAATCCTTAAGGTCCACAGCGCCGAAAACGCGATACTTGACCATGTTACCAGCTTCTGCAACGACTGCATCCCGTCTCATACCCGTCAAGGTCCCATCTGCAGCATTCGGCGCGGATATGGCCACCCAGACCTCTCCACGCTTGGAAGCGGGGCGCACCCAGTAGTGACCTCGCTTGTTGAACACTGCAAAGTCCTTGACTTTCGTCGCAGACTTGCGCTTGGGTGGTCGACCCAAGGCTTGCTGACCCACCTGTGAGGCGCTACCCTCACTGTGCCTGGCCTTTTTGGTCGCTGGGGACCCAGGCGCCGGGCCTGCACGTCCTGTTGGTGCGTGGGACGTCGACGACGTATCGACAGCATCACGCGGGCTGAGCGTCTCCGCTGCCAAGCCCTGGTTCGCGCTACCCTCCGACTCCACCCCTTCTGCAGAAGGGACCAAAGACGGTGCCCCTCCGCTGCTCACAACAGAAACCGAGTCGTCACCTCGATTCGAGAGAACAGAGCTCTCGCTCGTCGTGCCCGCCTTGACATCCTGAGAAGAAACAGTGCCGGGGGACCCCTCTAGACCAACGGGCTTTATGG
>JAEZLB010000136.1 GCA_023435945.1 Pseudomonadota bacterium
GACTACATCTCGATCCGAAAACGCGTCGACCTGCAGCCACCTTCCGCCGATGACCTGGCGCAAGGTGAGCCGCTGGTGGTGCTGGCTGCTGCCAAACTGGGCAATACCCGCCTGATCGACAACCTCGAAATCTGATTCACACCATGCGAACGCTGCTAAGCTTCCTGTTTGGCAGCGTGATGCTGCTAGTCGCATCTTCCGGGACAGCCGCATCCATTTCGGTGATTGATGATGCCGGCATGACCGTGAGCATGCAGCAGCCGGCGCGCCGTATCGTCACGCTTTCGCCTCATGCCGCCGAACTGATTCATGCTGCAGGTGCCGGTGACTATCTGGTCGGCGTCAGCGAATTCAGCGACTACCCTCCTGCCGTCAAAACACGGGCCTCCGTAGGCAACAGTGCGACGCTCGACATCGAGCGCATCCTTGCATTAAAGCCCGACCTCATCGTGGCCTGGACCAGCGGCAACTCAGCCAAACAGCTCACCCGGCTCAGGCAAATGGAATTTACCGTCTACCAGAGCGAACCTCGCAACTTTGAAACCATTGCCAGTTCGCTGGAGAGATTGTCACGCCTGACCGGCACTGAACAAGTCGGGAAACGGGAAGCATTGCACTTCCGCCAGCGCTGGCAGGAATTGGCGGCACGTTATCAAGACCGTCCGCCGGTGCGCGTGTTTTACCAGATATGGCGCGCCCCCCTGATGACCGTCAATGACCAGCACCTGGTATCGCAAGCCTTGCATCTGTGCGGAGGGCAAAACGTCTTTGGCCACCTTGCGCATCTGGCGCCGGCGGTCAGCATGGAATCGGTATTGCAGGCCAATCCGCAAGCCATCATCACGACCGGCGAAGGAGAGAACGATCCCCTGGGTGCGTGGCGGCGACTGGAACAACTGGATTCAGTGAAACATGAAAACCTGTTCGTGCTGAATGCCGACTATATTCATCGCCCCACGCCGCGCGTGCTGATCGGAGTACAGGCATTATGCGAACATCTTGAAACTGCTCGAGGCAGACTCCCTGCATCGTCCCGCAAGAATTAGTAAAACTGTCTTCGTTCCGCAAGCCCCTAAGAATATGGCGAGCGTGCAACAAGAGTGGAAAGAAGCCGGAATTCCACGTATTGTCAGGTTTCACTGGAATTTGTCTCATGACGACAGAAAAAATCGCTCCGCTCTCCAGCGCGATTCAAGCCGACATTCATGCCATCCAGGCGATTGAATCCGTGCCCACTATCCTGGAAACGGTTTCTGCCATTACCGGATTGCGTTTTGTCTGCATCGCGCGCGTAACGCACGACTCCTGGACCAATTGCGCAGTGCTCGACAAGCTGAATTTCGGCCTCAAGGTCGGCGAAGGCCTGGATGTCGCCACGACGCTGTGCAATGAAGTGCGCGACACCGAAAAGGCGATCATCATCGACAAGGTGTCGGAAGACCCGCTGTACTGCAACCATCACACGCCACGCATGTACGGATTCGAAAGTTATATTTCCATTCCGGTCTACCGTCCCAGCGGCGAGTATTTCGGCACGCTGTGCGGCCTTGATCCCCTGCCCCTGAAACTCAGGAACACCGCCGTCGTTTCCAGCATGTCGCTCTTTGCGCAACTGCTTTCTCTGCAGATGGATGCTGAAAGCAAACATGCCGAAACCCGCCGGGATCTGAGTGATGAACGGGAAGCCGCAGAATTGCGTGAAAAATTCGTCGCAGTGCTCGGACACGATGTGCGCAATCCGCTGGACGCCATCATCAACGGCACCAGCATTTTGCTGCAGCAGGAGCTTCCGCCGCAGGTAAGCCGGGTGGTGGAAGTGATGCAGCGCAGTGCCGTTCGCATCGCGACCATGATTGACGACGTAGTGGACTTCGCCCGCGGCAAGCTGGCTGGCGGCATACAGCTTCAATGGAATCATGTCAGCAACCTCGCAGTCTCGCTGGAACAGGTGATCGCGGAACTGCAAAGCGCCTACCCGCTCCGAAAAATCGACATGGATATCGAAGCCCCTCTTCCCTTATATTGCGACGCCCCACGCCTGGCCCAACTCTTTTCCAACCTGCTGAAAAACGCGCTGGTGCATGGCGATCCGAACCGCCCGGTTTCCATCCAGGCGCGGCTGGCTGGCAACCGTTTCGAACTGACGGTCACCAACTACGGTCCGACCCTTGCCCCCGACCGGCTTCCCGAATTATTCAAGCCTTTCAGCCGGGACAACGCCAGCAATACGTCCGGCCTGGGACTGGGCTTGTTCATCGTCGATGAAATTGCACGAGCCCATGGCGGCGTCATCAAGGTAGATTCCCGCGATGAATGGACCAGCTTCCAGTTTCTGTTACCGCTAAGCTCAAATCCGGATGGTGCGCAATAAGATGTCGCTAAATCGCTTCAGCCGCTGCAGGCAGGCTCCAGCCCGTTTTGCGCGCCACACCTGAAAATCGCGTTTTCTGCACCATCTTTCCGCAAAAACAAAACATCTTCGGACAACCCACCTCCCAAGCCTGGTTAAGCTTAGGCTCCAGGCAAGGGGCAAAAGTTAGGGAGTTCCCTGCGTCGTGCCGTAAAATGCCGGAATGCAAAATTCCGCCGTTTCCGCTGCCTCGCTTGACGAAGACGAGTCCAGCCTATCACTGCAATCCTATTTTCATCCCGACGTCTCTCCGGACGATCTCGAACCGGTTTTCCGCCTGAGGAAAGCACAGCCCCTGCTGCAGGCTTTCACCGCGCTCTTCCATGGCAACCCGGATGGCGTGCTGGTGCGCCTGCTGGTGCTGCGCGAACTGATCGCGGACACTAGTACGGCAGCCTACTCGCGCGCCGACATCAATATGCGGCTGGCCTATCTGCAGCCGGACAGCCTGGAAACCGTGCTGGCACGCCTGCGTTCGCATCACCTGCTGTCCTGGGATGCCGCCCAATCCGTCTATCGCGTCACGCCGCTGGCGCGTAATGTACTGAGCGCCATCGACAGCCTGCTTCTGCTGGCCCAGGAAGACGACGGTGCGGAAATGGGTTTTACCCTGTCGCAGATTGCTGGGGCGCAGGCGGTCGGCGGCATCTCGACCGAACAACTGCAACACTTGCTGGGCCGCCTGGTGGAACTGACGGAAGAATTCCGCGATGCGATTGCCTCCGGTTCCGAATTCCGCCTGCGCACCGCACAACAGAAATGGCACACCGCCTGCGACTGGGTGGAAAAAGGTTCGCAGATCATCCAGGCCATCACGGCCGATCCACGCGCCGATGCCGCAACGCACCGGGCTGCGCAGGCCATCGGCCGGGCGCAAAGCACGCTGCTTAACATGCAGGGTATGTTCTCCCGCGCGCTGAATCAGATAGAACGCCAGCGCGTGCATCTGGGCCAGTCGGGGCTCTCCACCACTGATATCAAGACCTGGCTGATGCAGCATGCCGACCTCGCGTCTCTGGCCATGGACGCAATCGAGCAGCCGCTGACGCCGATATTCATCACGCCGGCAGAAATGATAGACGTCGCGGAAACCGAGTTGCTGGAAGA
>JAEZLB010000146.1 GCA_023435945.1 Pseudomonadota bacterium
GCACGCATCCATCCAGCAGGATCATCTTGCGCGTGTGTGGGCGTGAAGGCCAAACACCTGCAGCCTGGCGGGGGGGCACCTTGTTGCGCAGCGCGGCAGGTAAAACACCACGCACCTGCTGCCCCGCTGCCATGGCTGCTGAAAACAATCCTTTGCGCGGCAAGCCTTCTTTCAGTACGTAACGCAACATGCGCTGGCTGGCCGGACGCTTCACCTTTTCTTCAACCACCTTGCGACCTATATCCACCAGGCGGCCATATTGCACCCCTGACGGACAAGTGGTTTCGCAATTGCGGCAAGTCAGGCAACGATCGAGGTGCAGCTGGGTCTTCTGTGTAGGCTCCTGTCCTTCCAGGACTTGCTTGATCAGATAGATGCGGCCGCGCGGTCCGTCCAGTTCATCGCCCAGCAACTCATACGTGGGGCAGGTCGCCGTGCAGAATCCGCAATGCACGCAGGCGCGCAGGATGCTTTCCGCTTCCTGGCCTTCCGGCGTATGCTTGATGAATTCGGCGAGATGAGTTTGCATGGATAACGGTTAAAAACGCTTCAGAACTCGGAATACATCCGGCCCGGATTAAAAATGCCGACCGGGTCGAACTCGGCTTTCAGTTGTTTGTGAATACGCATCAGTGGTGATGGCAAAGGCTGGAACACCCCTACACGCTTGTCGCCGCCACGGAACAGCGTCGCATGGCCTCCGGCTCGTGAAGCAGCAGCACGTATAACAGATGCATCGGCAGACGTTGCCAGCCAGCGTTGCGCACCACCCCACTCGATCAGCGGCATGCCGGGCAGATCCAATGGCGGCGCAACCGTCGGCAGGGACAAGCGCCACAAGGGTTCTCTCGTGGCAAAGAATTCATAACTCTGTTCACGCATGGCTTGCCAGAAGCACTCGGCATCTTCAATCAATTCACCGCCCAGCTTCTGTTGCGCCGCCTTCACGCCTGCCTCGGAGCCAGACAAGCGGACCAGCAAGATATCGTCATACCAGGCACTGGCTGAAATCGGCAAAGGCTGCCCCGCCCATTCATTCATTTTTCGCAGCGCTTCTTCCTGCGGCATTTCAAAGCGCAAGGTAGCTTCCACAAAAGGCCTGGGCAGCACTTTCAGCGACACTTCGAGTATCAATCCCAGTGATCCTAGCGATCCGGCCAACAGGCGCGACACATCGTAGCCTGCCACATTTTTCATCACCTGCCCGCCGAAGTGCAGCACCTCGCCCTTGCCATTCATCAGCACGGAGCCGAGCACGAAGTCGCGCACTGCGCCCGCATGCTGGCGGCGCGGCCCAGACAGACCCGCTGCCACCATACCCCCTATGGTCGCGTTTTCACCGAAATAAGGCGGCTCAAACGCCAATGCCTGATTATGCTCGGCCAGTGCCGCTTCGACTTCGCGGAGCGTCGTTCCACAACGTACCACGATCACCAGCTCGGTCGGTTCATAACTGACGATCCCGCTATAGGCACGGGTTTCCAGCACATCGCCCTGAACAGACTGGCCATACCAGTCCTTGCTGCCGCTGCCGCGCAGGCATAACGGCCGAGCATCAGCACCGGCTGCCAGGATACGTTCTCGGATATCGTGTAATACCTGTTCCATGATCTTTGCTTAAAAACGAGGCAGATCCGGAAAAGCCAGTTTTCCTTGCCGCACATGCATCTTTCCGTACTCTGCACAGCGCTGCAGCGTAGGTATGGCCTTGTTCGGATTGAGCAAACCTCTCGGATCAAAAGCACGCTTCACAGCGAGGAAGGCCTCCCGCTCTTCGGGTGCAAACTGCACGCACATGGAATCGATTTTCTCCATGCCAACGCCATGCTCGCCGGTGATGGTGCCCCCCACTTCCACGCACAACTCCAGGATCTCGGCACCGAACAACTCCGCACGATGCAGTTCATCAGGCTGGTTGGCATCAAACAAAATCAATGGATGCAGATTGCCGTCACCCGCGTGAAATACGTTGGCGCAACGCAAGCCGTATTTCTTTTCCATGCTCTCTATGCCTTGCAGCACCTGCGCCAGTCGTTTGCGCGGTATGGTGCCATCCATGCAGTAATAATCGGGAGAAATACGGCCGGCTGCCGGGAAAGCATTCTTGCGCCCCGACCAGAATTTCAATCGCTCCGCTTCATCACGAGAAACCGAGATCGCGGTTGCCCCCGAAGCCGTTAGTACGGCTTTCATGTGCTCGATCTCGGCTTCCACTTCTTCCGGCACCCCGTCGGATTCGCACAGGAGCAAAGCTTCCGCATCGGTATCGTAGCCGGCTTTCACAAACGGTTCGACCATGCGCGAACTGGTCTTGTCCATCATCTCCAGTCCTGCGGGAATAATGCCGGCGGCAATCACATTGGCAACCGCATCGCCGCCCTGCGTGACATCGGCAAACGATGCCATGACTACGCGCGCTATCTGCGGCTTGGGAATCAGCCTTACCGTGACTTCCGTGACGACGCCCAGCATGCCCTCGGAACCGATGAACACCGCCAGCAAATCAAGAGCGGGCGCATCCAGCGCCTCGCCGCCCAGCTCCACGACTTCGCCTTCGGAAGTCACCATGCGCACGCGCATCACGTTATGCACGGTCAGTCCATATTTCAGGCAATGCACACCGCCGGAATTTTCAGCAACGTTACCACCTATGGTGCAGGCAATCTGCGAGGAAGGATCCGGCGCGTAATACAGTCCATGCGGCGCTGCCGCTTCGGAGATCGCGAGATTGCGCACACCGGGCTGCACGACAGCGGTACGGGCATAAGCATCCACCTTGACGATCTTGTTCAGGCGCGCCGTGGACAGAACGATGCCTGCTGCATGGGGCAGTGCACCACCCGACAGGCCTGTCCCCGCGCCACGCGGCACGATAGGTACCTTCATCTCGCGGCAGACGCGCATCACCTCCACGATCTGCGCTTCGCTGTCGGGCAGCACCACTGCCAGCGGCAATTGCCGGTAGGCGGACAGACCATCGCATTCATAAGGACGCGTGTCTTCTGCATCGGACAGAATGCAATGTTCGGGAAGAACGCTGCGCAAAGCATTCACCACTGCACGCTGGCGTTCAGTATCGATGAGAGGCTGCGAAACGAAAGACATGGGGGTTTGCAGTAGTTGCAAGAAAATGAGCCAGGCTAATGCCTGACAGCATAAGTCAAATCCTACAACATATTCAGTGGCCTTGCCCGCTTACCACCGCCAAGTGGCGTATAGATCAATATATAGATCCGCTCCACAAAAAGATTGCCATTTGCCGTATGCTTGTTGGCTTCTCTCTTTCAGGCTTCGTTATGGGTAACCGACTCTCAAGGATAGTAACGCGCACCGGCGATAATGGCACCACGGGCTTAGGCAACGGGCAGCGCGTGGACAAGGATAATCTGCATGTACAAGCCATGGGGGAAGTGGATGAACTCAATTCCCATATTGGCCTGCTGTTGTGCGAAGAGCTGCCCTCATCCATGCGCGAGGCATTGATACAGGTTCAGCACACGCTGTTTGATATCGGCGGCGAGTTATGCATTCCTGGACATGTTGCCGTCACTGAAGATGATGTGCTCGGACTGGAAAAACTGGTTACACACTATAACGCCAGTCTGCCGCCACTGAAGGATTTCATCCTGCCGGGCGGCATCCGCGCCGCAGCGCAGGCGCATGTCTGCCGCACCGTTTGCCGCCGAGCGGAACGGGCGATGGTCACGCTGGGAAGAGAAACCGCACTGAATGACTTTTCTCGTCAGTACATGAATCGCCTGTCCGACCTGCTTTTCGTGCTGGCGCGCGTGCTCAATAGAGAAGCAGGCATGTCTGACAGCCTGTGGCAGAAAGAAAGAAGAATTCAGAAATAAAAAAGCGCCTGACAAGGCGCTTTTTTATTCAAGCATGGCGTTTATGCCTTGCGCTTGTCGGCGCGGATCTGCGCATAGGCCGAGTGATTATGGATGGATTCGAAGTTCTCAGCCTCCAGCACATAGGCCAGCACACTTTCTTCCGCGTTCAGCATGCCAGCCACGTCACGCACCAGGTCTTCCACGAATTTCGGATTATCATAGGCGCGCTCGGTAACGTATTTTTCATCAGGACGCTTGAGCAAACCATAGAGTTCGCAGGACGCTTGCGCTTCTATCTTGGCGATCAGTTGATCGACCGAGAAGTCGCCCGCCATCAACGCGTTCACCGTAATATGCGAACGCTGATTATGCGCCCCGTATTCGGAAATCTTCTTCGAGCACGGACACAGGCTAGTTACCGGCACCAGCACCTTCAGCTCGATTTCGATGTCATCGTTCCTGATTTCGCCGATGATGCCTACCTCATAATCCATCAGGCTTTGCACGCCGGACACGGGCGCCGTCTTGGTAATGAAGTAAGGTAAACTCAGCTCGATGCGGCCGCTCTCAGCTTCCAGCAGCATCACCATTTTTTTCAGCAATTGCGCAAAACCCGCGCCATCCAGCGCATCGCGCTGATCTTCCAGCAAGGCGATGAAGCGCGACATGTGCGTGCCTTTCTGATCTTCCGGCAACTGCACATACATATTCCAGGTGCCGACCGAGTGCTGTACACCGGATGGCGTTTTCAGCACGACAGGATAACGCACCCCCTTCACGCCCACGCGCTGAATCGCAATACGGCGCGTATCGAGACTGCTCTGTACATCGGGAATGGCAGCCAAATTCAAGTCACGGGTATTCATTGTCCTACCTTGCCGGCTCTCGCGGAACTCCACGCGAGCCTTGTTTACAGTTCAGTTATTGTTGACGACCAGGCGAGGTTCGCCCTTGCCAAAGCGCTGCCTGATCGATGCCGCGATGCCAGCACTGTCCAGTCCGCACAGCGACAACAACTTGGCCGGATCGCCATGATCGATGAATTTATCCGGCAAGCCCAGGTGCAACAAGGGCTTGACGATTCCAGCCTCGGCCAGCGCTTCGGCAACGGCCGCGCCTGCGCCGCCCATGATGGAGCCTTCTTCCACTGTGACCAGGGCATCGTGGCTGTCGGCCAGTTGCTTGAGCAGCTCCGTGTCCAGCGGCTTGACGAAACGCATATTCGCTACCGTGGCATTCAGGCTTTCACCGGCTTCCACGCTGGGGGCCACCATGCTGCCAAATGCCAGGATGGCAATGCCCTTGCCCTGGCGCTTGATTTCACCTTTGCCGAAGGGCACTCCTTCGAGGGAGACATCAACAGCAGCGCCGATACCGCTGCCACGTGGATAACGCACGGCAGCCGGCCCCGGTGAATGTTCAGGCGGAAGGGAAAGCCCTCGCCGCCCGGCCTCATTGGATCGATGTGCGATGACACGCCCCGCGCGGTGGAAACGCGGGTGCGCTACAACGCACCGTCAACCCGACG
>JAEZLB010000189.1 GCA_023435945.1 Pseudomonadota bacterium
CCGCGACACTTCCTCCTACCGCATTCACCCCACCTATGCCTGCGCTCATGGCACCGTCTATGAGGGTGTTCATTCCTACCGCATGCAACTCGCCTAATCCCGGCTTTCTGAGCACTTCTTGCCCACGTGTCAAACCCTGCTGCACGGCCTTCAGCAACTTTTGCATGGCAATCGGCTTTTCCAGGAAATTCAAGGCACCGATGCGTGTTGCTTCTACTGCAGTATCAATCGTGGCATGACCCGACATCATGATGACCGGCACCGTTAAGAGGCCTTCGCGTTGCCACTCCTTTAACAAGGTCACCCCATCCGTATCCGGCATCCAGATATCCAGAAGGATCAGATCCGGACTGCTGGAGACTCGCAATTCCCGTGCCTGCTGCGCATTTTCCGCAGTGGCTACTGCATGTCCCTCATCTCCCAAGATTTCCGAGAGCAACTCCCGGATGCCCATTTCATCATCGATGACCAGAATATTTGCCATGTTGTTGCCTTTATCTCACTTTTTTCTGGGCGGACTTTGCTCGATCATTGCTTACATTTACTTACAAAGTTTCCGCTAGTTTTAATAATAAAACGGACACCCTTGCTCCCCTTGTACTCCGGTTTTGCAAGTCGATGCGTCCTCCATGCTCCTCAATTATTTTCTTTACGACCGCCAACCCTAACCCTGTGCCCTTTGATTTTGAAGTGACATAAGGCTCGAATGCCCGATTCAGGATTTTAGGCGAGAAACCAGGCCCGTTATCCACAATGGATAAGCGTACCGCCGTCTTGGTCTCATTTTCTGGCGTCTGATAATGGACTGCTTCTGTCACAAGTTCAATACGGGGCGGCTCTTCACCAACCTGCTCATGCACCGCATCTTGCGCATTCTGCAATAAATTATGAATAACCTGGCGCAATTGAGTGGGGTCTCCGATTACCGGAGGCAAACCGGAAGCAAGCCGAGGATGAATGATGTCACGATCGTCACCGTTCAGATAGAGGCCCAGCACATCTTCGACCAGCGTGTTCAGATCCAGCGGCCTTAATAGGGCTGGCGGCCGACGCGCATAATCGCGGAAGTTGTCGACCATCTGCTTTAACGCAGCGACCTGAGTAACGATGGTATTGGATGCCTTGTTCAGAATGGCCGCATCCGGCGGGCTGAGCTTGTCTTCCAGTTTCATCTGCAAGCGCTCGGCTGAAAGCTGGATAGGGGTGAGCGGATTCTTGATCTCATGCGCCAGACGTCGTGCCACTTCCCCCCAGGCAATCGAACGCTGCGCAGAAATGACATCCGAAATGTCATCGAACACCACCACATGACCGATTGCATTATCTACGGGCAATCGTGAACCGCGTGCCAGCAAAGTAATATCGCTGTCATCATCATCGGCAACATTGTCATCGGCCTTGCGGGGAATATTGATTTGTTGTTGCCAGTGAAAATCATGCCAGGCACTTTCGTCCCCGATGGAGTGGGCATTTTGCTCTGAAAAGGATTTGATAATGGCCTGGGAGAATTTCTGCAATCCCGCAATATTAGCCAGCGGCTTACCGATATGGGCATCAAAATCCTGCTGCAGAATGCGCTCGACCGACTCGTTGCAGGTCACCAGCCGGAACTGGTCATCAAGCACCATCACGCCGGCCGACATGTTGGCCAGGACCGATTCCAGATAGGCTTTTGCATTCTCCAGCTCGGCCCGGTTTTGCTCGACCGCCGCCCTCGCTTCAGCCAACTGCCTCGTCATGGCATTAAACGACTTGGTCAGCGTACCCAGCTCGTCGGAACTCGCCACAATCGGGCGGGGAGAAAGGTTGCCTTCGGCCACCGCTTTGGTTCCCTCGGCCAGCAGAAGCAACGGCTTGGCCAGATTACTGGCAATTACGAAAGCCGCGCCCATTGCGCCAAAAATCGCCAGCAGCAAGGTCAAGGTCAGGGTGACAAGATAAATTTTTCTCAGGCCCGCACGTGCCAGGGAACGTTCCTGGTATTCGCTATAGGCTTCACGGGATGCCTCCGCGTTAGCTGCCAATTGTGCGGGAACCGGCTGCATCAACTGCAAAAAACGGGCCTCACTTTGCAACGACAAGGAGCGCGAGGTAGATGGAATCAGCGTTACCACCCGCAGACGCAGGGGCGTGGCATCGTAGCCTTGAACATCCGAGAATACCGCCCCGCCCCGCTCCTCGAAGGGATCGCTGCCGCCCTCGATGGCGGCGTAAGCGCGCGTCATGCGTGCCTGATACAGCATGGAGGCAGTCGGCAAATCAGGCAGCAGCATGCCCAGCGTACTGCCGACGCTGGCCACGACACGTCCATTGGCTGTAACGATTAACGCTTCCTGTTGCTGGGTTGGGTCGCGCATGCGCGAGAGTTGTGAAACTTGCTCGGCCTCCGACAAATCCGACAACTCCAGCGCCATGCTACTGGCCCGCGATCTGAGCTCGACCAGCGAGGAATCCAGCGCGGTTCGGCTGAGATTGATGCCGGCCTCAAGCGCCGACTCCACCCGCACATCAAACCAGGAGTCAATGGAACGCGTCACGAACTGCACGGACACGAGGTAAATCACCGTGCCGGGCAGGATACCGATTAATGCAAACAGCACCACCAGCCGCGTCATCAGCCGTGAACCAAAACGCCCCGCCCGATAGCGCCGATAGAGACGGGCCAGCAGGACCAGCACCAGCGCCAGCAAGGCGCTCGCCATCAGGAGGTTAAGGCCCAGCAGGAGCGAATAATGACGATCGAAAAAGGCAGAGTTTCCTGCCGCGGATGCAAGCAGGAATAGCAGGATACCGGCGATAGAACCGCCCACCACCAGCAGATAGCGAATTACCCTGGTCACTTGTTCTCTGCCCTGAAGGCGAGAACTTTCCGCTCCGAGGACAGACGCCAGTCTTTGTTGTTAAAGGCGTTAATCTGGAAAGGCTTGGGCAAATGCTCCAGATTGAGATACATACGAAGGGAAAGCTGATAAGTTACACCCGGCATCAAGGCGCCCTTTTCCAGCACCAGCCAGCTGCTCGGCTGCTGGATAACATACAAGGCATCCTCGATAGATTCGAAATAATAATTCTGCCCGGTGCCAGTCGTCACCCGGTACTGGCGAGTCAGCACATTAAAAGTGATACGCTGGGTCCGCGACTTGGAGACCACCCCCTTGTCAAACCAGTACCAGCGCGGTTGCTCTACCTCGATGTCGGTAGTAAAAAACAGGGGAATGCCGCGATCCACCGCATTCAGCAATTCTTCATTCAACTCGAACTGATAGACGGCAGTAAGCCGGTAACCTTCATCCGTACGATCCAGCTGCGTAGAAACGATCTCGACGCGATCAGTAGTGGCTTGGGCGGCGGGAATGCCTATCGGCAGGCATACCGATAACGCCAGAATCCAGCCGAAATGGAAAATACGTCGCATTAAAAATGAAACCAGGATCACACCGGGAAAGAGATTGACAAAAATTCATCGTTCCGCCGGTTTCTGAAAGAGGGCATAAAACAAGCCATCGTGATCGTCGTCGCTGTGTGCGCTGGGTAGCAGCTGACCGGGAGCGGGCAAACGAAGCGCCTGATGACGACTTTGAAATGCGGCAGCTTGCCGTTCCGACTCCAGGGGCCACACGGAACATGTTGCAAATAGGAATTTACCACCCGGTTGCAGCATCTGCCACAGGTTGTCCAGAATTTTCTCGGAAAGTGTTGTAAGACGTCCCGCATCCTCTTGACGCCGAAGCCAACGTATATCTGGATGACGACGGACAATTCCTGAAGCCGTACAAGGCACGTCAGCCAGAATACGGTCAAAACGCTTGCCATCCCACCAGTCTTGCCCGCTTGCATCGCCCTGCTTCACTTCCGCCTGTAAATTTAAACGCTGTAAATTCTGCCGCACACGTTGCAGGCGCGATGCATCCTGGTCCAGGGCCAGCACATCAATCTGCGCCAGTTCCAGCAAATGGCCGGTCTTGCCGCCCGGTGCAGCGCAAGCATCCAGCACACGCATGCCATCCTGCACATCCAGCAAGGGCGCGGCCAACTGAGCCGCTGCGTCCTGCACCGAAACCATCCCTTCACTAAAGCCGGGAATACGATCGACCGGCACCGGTTTTTCCAGGCGCAGCGCACTCGGCCCAATGCGCATCGCCTGCATACCGTGCTGCGCCAGCAATGCCAGGTAGTTTTCGACCGCGATAGCCCGCCGGTTGACCCGCAAGGTGAGTGGCGGAAGAGTATTGCCGACTTGCAGCACGTCTTGCCAGGATTGCGGATAGGCGGCCTGCATATCCCTGATCCACCAGGCTGGATAATTCCAGCGGGCCTCGATGCGTTTCTCTGCCTGTGCGACCAAGGTGGCCCGCTCACGCAGGAAACGGCGCAATACCCCATTAACCAGCCCCTTCGCGCGGGCAATCCGGGACTCGGAAGACGCCGCTGTCACCGCCTGGTCGACAACGGTGTACGCTTCATACGGCGGCTGTTCAGATTCCAGGAGCAAGGCCAGCGCACATTGCAGCAGGCCATTCAGCAATGGTGGTTCCGGCACGCGTTCCACGGTCAGGAGCAGGATGTTTTCTGCCATGCCACGTTTGCGCATGGTGCGATAAGCCAGATCCTGGATGGCGCCACGCGCCGCCGCTGGTGCGTTCAACTGTGCATAGACATCAGACAGAGCCTGCGGCAATGCCGTGCCTGCCTGCACTGCGGTTACCGCACGCGCCGCACCCACCAGATAAAAGGCCAGCGAATCGGTCTTCAGGACCGTCTTGAATGGAGTACTCACGCTCATCGTTTACCAATGCCGGCGATCATGGTCGGGTCAACCCTACTTTTTGATGCGCCGCTTTCATACGCCCCAAATGACGGGCTGCCCTGCAGCCTTGGCTGCACGAAGCATTTCCAGCAGAGGATAGGCGCGGGCGGAAAAACTGACCATCTGCTTGGCTTCACGCACTTCATCCTCATCCGGATCGTCATCCTGCTTGGCCTTGTCAGCTTGGAGTTGGGCCTGTTTCTTGATTTCGGCTATTTCGTGCTCAATGCGGGCAATCGCGTCGCCGGTTTCTTCCGCCCTGATGATGCCTTTTTTGACGTCCTTACCCAGCATGTCGAGCAAAGGCTTGGCATGCTCTTCGTACATGATCACTTCGGCAGCAGCCTTGGATTTGAATATCACCAGCATAGAGTCTCCGTCACGTAAAAATGGGCACCGCGATAATAAGCAAACCGTATTCCCTGATGAAAAAACGTCTTATTGGACCTTAAAACCAGCCATGAAAGTCTCGGCTTGCTCACGATTGATCTTTGCTTCAGGACCAAGGACCAGTACCTGATAGACATGCTCGCCCTTGGCCATGAAGCGCGCCAGCATCCACTGTGGCTGCGCTCCGTTGCCGGATGGCGTACAGACAGCCTCTACCTGCAGCACCGGCAGGGACGACTCGCCGCCAATCGTGGGCAGGACCTTCTCGACTCGGACGGTTCCGTTAATATTCTTTACCAGTGCGGTCTTCATTGCGTCCAGCGCAAAGGCAGCCCGACTGGCATCCGGCAAAGCCGCTGTTGCCACTGCAAAGACCTGGTCCTGCACCTCGGTTGCCGTCATGGTCATCGACACTTCAATACCATTCAGATCTACGGTACGGGTATGAGTGGAAGGTTTACCGGGCATCATTGCAGATAAGGCGCCTCGCTACCTCGCACTTCCCGCCAGTCATAAGTCGGGGAACAGGCAACGAGTAACAACAGCAGCGGAAACAATAAGACAGGGAGATAAGGCAGGCGGCGCATCATGGTAAAAGTAAGCAGGCAGTCATTTCTCCGCTCCATAAAGTACAAGCGGCAGGGTTCGCATTGTAACAAACAGGCAAAAAAAAGCCCGCGATCCTTGAGTCGCGGGCCAATACTTTCAGGGAGTTGTGCTACTGTGAACAACCACGCATATGGTAAATACCTCCTGACACAAGAGCTTGTGCCTGATCAAGCTTTTGCTTGCTTATCCAATGTCCGGGCTTATTTCGCTTTCCTCGGCAAACTAAGAGAAGGCGAAGCGGCCATCGTTTCCGAATCAGATGCCAGCTTATTAAACCGCTTGCGCAACGGGTCCTCTACCCAGCGATATGTCCAGCCGGACAACACGACCAGCACCGCCGTAAACAGAATTACCAGTGCAAGCGTTGCAGGCGCACTCTCGATCCGCTTCGCGACATTGCTGAACACCAGAAGAAGCGGCATGTGCAAAAGGTAAATCGAATAAGAGCGTTGACCGAGCATCTGCAATGGACGGGTATTGAGCATGGCTGCTAACGGGCCGCTATCCTGGCAACAGGACAGGATCAGTATCGCGAACACGAAGGGGAACGCAAAAGCCAAGGCCGGATGTGCGTCAACCAGCGCAAACAGCAAGGCCAGCAATAACAGGCCTACTCCTTGCAGCAATCGCGCATCGAGACGCACCCGATGACTGCCGTGGTATATCAGGGCGCCAAGGAAGAAAGAGAATACGGTACGGGGAAA
>JAEZLB010000240.1 GCA_023435945.1 Pseudomonadota bacterium
ACCCAATCCTGCTCTTCTACGTCCCGCAATTCGTAATGCAGTTCGTCGGCGTTCAAGCCGATGGAATCAGCCGCCGTTTGCAGCAGGGCGGCTGGCTCGTCATCGCCATTGAGCAGCGCAACCACGCGACTGCGCTCCCATGCCGTCTGCTCGGGTTCCATGCCGGGTTCGCCAAACAAGGGTTGCTCGGCATCAGTCCCGAGATCCGCATCTTCCACTGATACGGAAAGTGCGCCTGTTTCCATCAACGCATCCGACAAGGCTTCCGCCTGATCGCGTGCGACTTCGATGACGATTTCTGTCCAGCTCATCCGGTAGAAAACCTTATTTGTTGCTCAGTGTCGGGTTTTTTGCAAATCAGGTTTATCCGCCAACTTGTGTTCCAGGTAGTGAATATTGGTACCGCCTTCATTGAAGCGTCCATCCACCATCAGTTCACGATGCAACGGAATATTGGTCTGTATGCCTTCCACCACCATTTCGGACAGCGCAATCTGCATGCGGCGGATTGCTTGTTCGCGAGTGTCGCCATAAGTAATCACTTTGCCGACCATGGAATCGTAATGCGGCGGCACGAAATAGCCGGAGTACACATGCGAATCCACGCGGATGCCGGGGCCACCAGGCGGATGCCAGGACAGAATGCGACCTGGAGACGGGATAAATTTGAATGGGTCTTCCGCGTTGATGCGGCATTCGATTGCATGACCCCGGATCTCGATATCACGCTGGCGATATCGCAGTTTTTCACCAGCCGCAATGCGGATCTGTTCCTGCACGATGTCCACGCCGGTGATCATTTCCGTGACCGGATGTTCGACCTGCACGCGAGTATTCATTTCGATGAAATAGAATTCCTCGTTCTCATACAGGAATTCGAAGGTGCCGGCGCCGCGATAACCCATCTTGCGGCAGGCTTCGGCGCAACGGTCGCCGATGCGTTCGATCAATTTGCGTGGTACGCCTGGTGCAGGCGCTTCTTCAATCACTTTTTGGTGACGGCGCTGCATGGAGCAGTCACGTTCGCCCAGCCAGATTGCATTCTTGAATTCGTCAGCCAGGATCTGGATTTCGATATGGCGCGGGTTCTCCAGGAATTTCTCCATGTAGACTTCCGGATTGCCGAAGGCGGCACCGGCTTCTGTCTTGGTCATGGTGACCGCGTTCAGCAGCGCGGCTTCCGTATGTACTACACGCATGCCGCGCCCGCCGCCGCCGCCCGCTGCCTTGATAATGACCGGGTAACCGATGTTGCGGGCAATACGAATGATTTCCTTGGGATCCTCAGGCAATGCGCCGTCGGAGCCGGGGACACACGGCACCCCCGCCTTGATCATTGCTTGTTTGGCGGAAACTTTGTCGCCAATCAGGCGGATGGATTCTGCACGCGGGCCGATGAACACGAAGCCGGATTTTTCTACGCGCTCGGCAAAATCGGCATTTTCGGACAAGAAGCCGTAGCCGGGATGGATGGCTTCTGCATCGGTGACTTCAGCGGCACTGATGATAGCCGGCATGTTCAGATAGCTTTGGGCAGACGGCGCGGGGCCGATGCAAACGGCTTCATCCGCCAGTTTTACATATTTTGCTTCGCGGTCGGCTTCGGAATAGACCACAACGGTCTTGATGCCTAGCTCGCGGCACGCACGCTGGATACGCAATGCGATTTCGCCACGATTAGCAATAAGGATTTTTTCAAACATAGAAGAGAAAAAGGTGAGGCATTGCAATATTGAGCGTCAATCGATAGCGCTGCGCTATGCAACGCTTGATCGCAGCTTAGCCAATCACGAACAGAGGTTGACCGTATTCCACCGGCTGGCCGTTTTCAACCAGGATGGCCTTGATCACGCCAGAAGCATCGGCCTCGATTTCGTTCAACAGTTTCATTGCTTCAATAATGCACAAGGTGTCACCTGTCTTGACCGAGGCACCCACTTCCACGAAGGGGGCGGCGCCAGGGGAGGAGGAGCGGTAGAAAGTGCCCACCATCGGCGATTTCACGATATGACCTTGCGGTTCGGCGGGGGCGGCAGGAGCCGCTGCAGGGGCGCTGGCGGCGGGAGCGGCCGCCGGAGCGACAGCTTGCGGCATTGCCGAAGGCTGCATCATCACGACTTGGTTTTGAGGCGCAGGCGAGGACTTAACGATGCGAACTTTGCTTTCGCCCTCGGTCACCTCTAGCTCTGCAATACTCGATTCTGCAACCAAGTCGATCAGCGTTTTTAGTTTACGTAAATCCATAGAATGCCTCAGAAGGAAATTGTTTTCTTGTTGGAAATCGCGGGGAATTATAAGCGATTTAATGAAAGATAGCGTAAATTAAAGTTGTTTTATGGCAAAGTCGACAGCTAGTCGATAGCCATCCGTGCCCAGCCCGCAGATGACGCCAGCAGCAATGGCAGATAGATAGGAAAAGTGGCGAAAAGCTTCACGCTTGTGCACATTTGTGATGTGCACCTCAATGAAAGGGATAGCTACCCCTGCCAGGGCATCGCGCAAGGCCACGCTGGTATGCGTTAAAGCGCCGGGATTAATGATAATGGCATCAACCCCTTCCTGTCGTGCGGCATGGATGCGGTCAATTAATGCGCCTTCATGATTGCTCTGAAAGCAATCCAGGCTCACCTTGGCCGCTGCGGCTTGTTGTCGGGCGGAGTGCTCTATATCGGCCAATGTGGTTGATCCATAGATTTCCGGCTCGCGTGTGCCCAGCAAGTTCAAATTCGGCCCATTGAGCAGGAGTAATTTTGTTGCCATCGAGATGCAACTCCGTTTGACGAGGATGCGCGCATTTTGCCGCCAAATAATGGGGATTGGCAAGTAAAATGAGTGGCGGCCTATCAAAGTGCAGCGATATCCCGACGCAGTTCGTCCATGTTTAAGCGGCCGATATAGGTTTTGCGAGTGACTCCCTGAGCATCAATCAAGACGGTATAAGGCAAGCCGCCACTTTTGTTGCCGAACAAGCGGGAAATTTCGACGCCGGACGCTCCTACGACATAAAGCGGATAAGTAATGCGGTAGTTGTCTGCAAAAGTCCGCATATTCTCTGTTGTATCGATACCCAAGCCGATAATCTGCTTGCCCTGGCCTTTAAACTCATGTTGCAAGGCTTCCAGATCTGGCATTTCTTCCACACAGGGAGAGCACCAGGTAGCCCAGAAATTGACTACCAAAGGTTTGCCTCTATAGATGTCCAGGTTCTGTCTTTCTCCCTGCAAGGTAGCGAAATTCTGGGCAAACAACTGATTGGGGGCTTCGACCTGAGCAGGTTCAGGTTGCCATTGTTTTATCCCGGTGAAAATACCCAATGCACCGCCTGCTAGCGCCACGACTCCCCACAACAAATATTTTTTCATTACCCCATCTGTCCTTCGATTAATGCGCGAACGGCGTTAATGTCGCCACGTTCCAAGCGGCCCGTCGGTTTTAATGCGCCCCGTAAATCATCCCTATTATAAAGAGACAAATGGACTCCTTCGTTTTGCCGCATAAAGCTTATGGTTTCTACGGGCTCACTGCGCCCCCGGAAATGCGGTGTTTCGGAAACCTCAAAATTAATGCCTTGATTTAAAAGATAAATTTCTATGTCTTTGGGGCTGTCGGCAAACAACTGGAGGTGAATATCCGAATGTTCGCCCGCGGTTCCGTTCAGCACTGCTCCGATCAGGTAAGGCTGGAATGCTTCCAGTTCAAGCATGACGCGCAATGCGAGCTGTCGCAAATGTAACAATCTTCGTGGTTGGGTATCGCTGAAAAAGATCTGGTTGTAAGTTCTAACTTCATCCTCGATTTGGGCGTTGTCGGGTAGGACATCGCCATTGATGCGGGCATTGCCCAAGATTTGACGGGCCGCCTTGCGCTTGGCCGTGCCGTAATCGGTTCCGTCTTCTGCGATCAAGCGAGCAGCAAGCGCGGCGATTTCGGCGCGAATCATTTCATATTCAGAAGGAGAAGCTGCCATAAGTTGCAATATGGGGAGGACGAAAAGGCCTGATGATGCTATCGACAGGTCGCGGGTCGGGTAAAATTCCGGTGTTTGATTTCAAAATTCTACAATGCATATTCATATCCTTGGTATTTGCGGCACCTTTATGGGTGGTCTTGCCGTTCTGGCAAAGCAGGCAGGGCACAAGGTGACCGGCTGCGACGCTAATGTTTATCCTCCCATGAGCACGCAGTTGCAGGCCCAAGGGATAGCGCTGATCGAAGGTTTCGGGCCGGAGCAACTGGACCTGAAGCCAGACCTGTTCGTCGTGGGAAATGTGGTGTCGCGCGGTAATCCGCTGATGGAAGAAATCCTGAACCGTGGCTTGCCCTACACCTCCGGTCCCCAATGGATAGGCGAACATATTCTGCGCAGCCGCTGGGTTCTGGCTGTGGCAGGCACTCATGGCAAGACGACGACCGCTTCCATGCTGGCCTGGATACTGGAAGAGGCGGGTTATGCGCCGGGTTTCCTGATTGGCGGCGTGCCGCTGAATTTCGGTATTTCCGCCCGACTGAGCGGAGACGAAGCGGCTTCTGATTTTTTCGTGATCGAAGCCGACGAATATGATACGGCCTTCTTCGACAAGCGCAGCAAGTTTGTCCACTATCACGCCAGAACGGCGATCCTGAACAACCTTGAATACGATCACGCCGATATTTTCCCCGATCTGACTGCCATCGAAACGCAGTTTCACCATCTGGTACGCACGGTGCCCGGTGTAGGCCGCCTGATTGTTAATGGCCAAGAAGCCAGCCTGCAGCGCGTGCTGGATCGCGGCGCATGGAGCGAAGTGGAAAAATTCGGAGCCGCGTCCGACTGGTCGCTGCGCGAGCATGAAGATGGCAGTTTTGATGTGTTCTTCAAAGGCGATCTGCAAGGCACGGTGGAGTGGGAATTGACCGGCGAACATAACCGGTTGAATGCGCTGGCGGCGATTGCAGCAGCGCGCCATGTGGGGGTGCCGCCTGCCCAGGCGATTGTCGCGCTGGCGAGCTTCCAGAATGTGAAGCGACGCATGGAAGTGCGGGGCGAAGTCAATGGCATGACGGTCTATGACGATTTTGCGCATCACCCGACTGCGATTGCGACCACGGTCGACGGACTGCGCCGCAAGGTTGGCAAGGCGCGCATCCTGGCCGTGCTGGAACCGCGTTCCAACACCATGAAGCTGGGCACCATGAAAGAGGCATTGCCGGCCAGCCTGGAGCAGGCCGACCTGGTGTTCGGCTACGGCGCACGCGATGGCGGCAAGGAGGCGTTAGGCTGGGATCTGGGTGCCGCCTTGGCGCCGCTCGGCAATCGTGCGCAAGCCTTCTCGGAATTGCCCGCGCTGGTACAAGCCATTGTGCAGGCTGCGCAACCCGGCGACCACATACTGGTCATGAGCAATGGCTCGTTCGGTGGCGTGCATCAGAAAATCCTGGACAGCTTGAAATAATGATTTTGTATTTGCACGGATTTCGTTCTTCTCCTCAGTCTTTCAAGGCACGTCTCCTGGGTGAGCGTATGAAGGAGTTGGGCAAGGGCGATCAGTATGTTTGCCCGCTATTGCCGGCTTCGCCTAAAGAAGTGATCGATCTCTCCCTGAAGCTGGTTGAAGGGTGCGCCCCGGAAGAATTGACCGTTATTGGTTCATCACTGGGCGGGTTTTACGCCACGTATTTGGCGGAGCGCCTGGGATGTAAAGCGGTACTGCTCAACCCGGCCGTACGTTCGTTTCGCGACCTGGAAAAATACGTCGGCGTGACGACCCGCTTTCATGACGATGCACCCTTTGAATTCAAAAGGGAATACATCGATGAACTGCGCTCTCTGGCCGTGGAGCACATTACTCATCCGCAGCGGTATTTGCTGATAGCCGCGACGGGCGATGAAGTGCTGGACTGGCGCGAAATGGTCGCTCATTATCCGGGTGCGCATCATCGCATTATTGAAGGCGGCGATCACGGGATTTCGGGGTTTGCCGATTATGCGGATGAAGTGCTGGCATTTTGCGGTGTGATATCGCAGGGCAAGTGTTGATGGCGGAGAGTTCAAGGAAGCACGCGCGCTGGTTCCCGCATGTGAATGCCGTTAATCCCTCCCGGACGATGCGTGCATGGCTGACCGATCGCATGTCACTGACGGCAAAGCTGATCGCGCATAGCAGGCATTTCCGTGTGTGCCCACTGCAGCAGCGTCGTGCTCTCAGTCTTGCTGACGAATATGCGGCAATCCATTTGCCGCGCCGTTTGCCGGTCCGGGAGCGGGATGTGCTTTTGCAATGCGATGGTCGCGCAGTGGTCTACGCACATACTGTGGTGCCCTTGCATGACACGGCCGCCGACTGGCCTTTCTTTCGGACGCTGGGTTCGCGTTCGCTGGGTTCAGCGTTGTTCAGCGATCCGCTGATTGACAGGGGAGCGTTGCAGTTTGCACGCTTGCTTGCCGGACACCCTTTAATAAAGCGGGCTGAACAGGCATTGGGCATGAATTTCGCCTCCGCTTCCTTGTTTGCCCGGCGTTGCCTTTATCGACGCAAACATGGACATTTGCTGGTGACTGAAGTGTTTTTACCTGCCATTGCCGATTTGACTGCAATGAAGGGCAAGCCACCCATGATTAATGAATATAGCAGTACCTTAAAACAAGGCATTGATGAATCTGCTTTTTGAAGAATCCGGCGACCTGAAGGCCGGTGCCGTGCTGAATCAGCAAGGTGAAGCCTATCAGGTAGAAATGCAAAGTGGCAAACGTACCAAGGTGCGCGCCAAGGATGTGCTGCTTCAATTCAGCGCGCCCGATCCGGCCGAGTTGTTGCAGCAGGCCGAAAGCATTGCCAGCGATATCGATCTTGATTTCCTGTGGGAAGTGGCCGGACAGGAAGAGTTCGGTTATGCCGAACTGGGTACGGAATATTTCGGACATGTTCCCCAGCCCCATGAAGCAACCGGTTTGCTGCTGCGCCTGCATGCAGCGCCGATGTATTTCTATCGCAAGGGCAAGGGTCGTTATAAGGCGGCCCCGGAAGCTTCTTTGAAGGCGGCGCTCGCCGGCATGGAAAAGAAGAAGCAGCAAGCCTTGCTGCAGGCTCAGTATGTGGAAGAACTGAAAGCCGGTCGTTTGCCGGAAACCATGAAGCAGCAGGCATTTGCCCTGTTGTTCAAGCCGGACAAGAACTCTATCGAATATAAGGCGCTGGAAGCGGCTTCCAGCGAATTGCAGACGACGCCTGCACGTTTGATGCTGAAAGTGGGGGCCATCACCTCGCCCAAGGAATTGCACGTACGGCGTTTCCTGCAGGAGCATTTTCCGAAAGGTGTCGGGTTTCCTGATTTGCCCGCCCCCGTTTTGCCGGAACTGCCGCTGGCCGATGTGCAGGCATTTTCCATCGATGATGTCACCACGACGGAAATCGACGATGCGCTGTCTGTCAAGTATTTGGCGGATGGATTGCTTAAAATCGGCGTCCATATCGCTGCGCCAGGCCTGGGGATACAGCGTGGCGATGCACTGGACGTGATTGCGCGTCAGCGCATGTCAACGGTTTATGTGCCGGGTGAAAAGATCACCATGCTGCCCGATCACATGGTGGAGATGTTTACGCTGGCCGAGGGTCGCAATTGCCCGGCATTGTCCCTGTATGCAACGGTCAATCCTGCGGACTGGAGCGTGGTGACGACACAGACGAAAGCGGAACTGGTTCCCATCGTCGCCAACCTGCGGCATAACGATCTGGACGATAAGGTTACCGAGGCAAGCCTGGAGCAAGGGGGTGCGGATTATCCCTATCACGATGAGCTGTCCCGCCTGTGGCAATGGGCGCAGGTGCTGGAGAAGGCTCGGATGGAAAAGCGGGAAAGCTTTGGCCTGAAGCCGGAACAGACCAATCGTGTCGATTTCAATTTTTACGTGGAAGACGATATCGTCACCATCACGCGCAGAAAGCGCGATGCACCCTTGGACAAGATCGTCGCCGAACTGGCTATTTTCGCGAACAGTACCTGGGGTAAATTCCTGAAGGATCATGGCGTGCCTGGCATCTACCGTTGCCAGGGGCAGGGTGGAGGTGGCTGGGCCAATCGCATGCAGGTCAGGATG
>JAEZLB010000305.1 GCA_023435945.1 Pseudomonadota bacterium
ATGGTGCCCAGGTGCGTGAAACGAAAACCCTGCGGATACTTGAGGCCGTACCCCAATGCCCGGTCAAACCCGATGTGCGCAAACCAGACCAAGCCAACCGCCAGGAGAGGCGGCGACCCCATGATCAGGTGAGCCCCTAATAGCATCACCGGCCCCGCATACGAGTGCGTCACGTTGTAAAGGACGGCCCCGATCCCCGGTCCAGCCAGATAAGCAAGCAGCGAAAGATCCGGCACGAAAAACAACCACGCGAACATGCTCCAGCCGGCGCCGAATTTGGTATAGGCAAGCAGAGCACCTAACAGTACGCACAAGCCTTCAAGCCGCAAGATAATCTTCACCTTGCCGCCAACCGGATGGCGGAGGCTATTCAGATCGTTCATCATTTTTAATGCCGAGTTGAGCGCAGAACCAGGATTCGCTGAGAAAGAAAACGCATAACCGTACTTTGACGGCAAGTGCTGCATCGGGGAAAACGATGTGCGCCCCTCATCAGGGAAAGCGAGGGTCTTTGGAGCGTGCCTTAGTCGTCCGATGCATCCAGCCCCGGAAACAGCACTTCGGTGAAACCGAAACGCGAAAAATCCTTGATGCGCATGGGATAGAGTATGCCGTTCAGGTGATCGCACTCATGCTGCACCACGCGCGCATGGAACCCTTCCGCATCGCGGCTGATGCGCTGACCAAACTGGTCAAAGCCTTCATAATGCAGGCGGATGTAACGAGGCACCATGCCGCGCATGCCCGGCACTGAAAGGCAGCCTTCCCAGCCCTCTTCCATTTCGTCACCGACAGTCGTCAGCACAGGATTGATCAGTACGGTTTCCGGCACCGGTGGCGCGTCCGGGTAACGCACATTGCGAGCAAATCCGAATATCACCACCTGAAGATCCACACCGATCTGCGGCGCAGCCAGTCCCGCGCCATTGGCCGCATGCATGGTGTCGAACATATCCTGAATCAGCGCATCCAGATCGGCGCCGCCGAATTGAGTGACGGGCTGCGCCTGTCGCAGCAGACGCGGGTCGCCCATTTTCAGGATAGGTCTGACGCTCATTTCAGATGCTTTACATGCTCGGAGAAAGCGGCGCCGGTTTCCGGATGTTTCATTCCGACTGCAAGGCAGGCCTTCAGGTAACCCAGCTTGGAACCGCAATCATAACGCTGGCCTTGATAGCGATAGGCCAGCACGGGCTCGTCCTTCATCAGCGCGGCGATACCGTCCGTCAACTGGATTTCTCCACCAGCGCCTTTGCCCAGTCCTTCCAGGTAGTCGAAAATTTTTCCGGTCAGTACATAACGCCCCACCACCGCCAGCGTGGAGGGGGCGGAAGCCGGCGCCGGTTTTTCGACGATACCTTTCACGCGTTCCAGGCGGGGCTTGTAAGCATCGACACTGACAATGCCATATTGCTTGGTCTCTTCACGCGGAACATCTTGTACTGCAAGCACGCTATGGCCTTCTGCGGCGAACACCTCCGCCATCTGCGCCAGCACCGGTTGTTCTCCTGCCTCGACATCCATGAAATCGTCAGCCAGCAGTACCGCGAAAGGATCATCCCCCACCACGGGTCGTGCGCATAACACGGCGTGGCCCAGACCCAAAGGTTCCGACTGGCGAATGAATATGCAGGTGATGTTCTTGGGGATCACATTGCGCACCGCATCCAGCAACTTGTCCTTGCCCGCCGCCTCCAGTTCGGATTCCAGCTCGTAAGCCTTGTCGAAATGGTCCTCGATGGCGCGCTTGTTGCGGCCGGTGATGAAGATCATCTCGGTAATACCCGCCGCTACCGCTTCCTCGACCGCATACTGGATCAGGGGCTTGTCGACGATGGGTAGCATTTCCTTGGGCTGCGCCTTGGTTGCCGGGAGAAAACGACTGCCCAGGCCCGCGACGGGAAATACTGCTTTTCTGATTTTTGTTGTCACGTTTACTCCTTCATTCGGATTGCTGCAGCAACTGGCGCAATCCTGTTTCATCCAGGATGGGAATGCCCAGCTCCTGCGCCTTGGCCAGTTTGCTGCCGGCTTCGCTTCCTGCCACGACATAATGGGTTTTCTTCGACACCGACCCCGCAACCTTGCCGCCAGCCGCCTCGATCATTTCGGCAGCCTGGTCGCGAGTCAGTTCAGGCAAGGTACCGGTCAATACAAAAGTCTTGCCCACCAGCGGCTTGGGACGGCTTTCGGAAACCTGCTCGACCCAGTGTACGCCTGCGGCACGCAACTGTTCTATCAACTCCACGTTCAAGGGATCCGCCATGAATTGCCGGATCGAGCGCGCCACGACCGGACCGATATCATCGACTTCCAGCAATTGCTCTTCGGAAGCTTGCAGCAGGGCATCCAGGCTGCCGAAATGGCGCGCCAGTTCCTTGGCCGTGGATTCTCCCACATGCCGTATCCCCAGCGCATAAATGAAGCGCTGCAAGGTCGTGGATTTTGATTTTTCTATGGCCTGGAGCAGATTGTTCGCCGATTTTTCACCCAGACGGTCCAGTTCCACCAGCGAACGGAAACCCAGCTTGTAGATATCGGCCGCGGTGCGAATGATGTGCTTGTCGACCAGTTGCTCGACAAGCTGATCGCCCAGGCCTTCGATATCCATCGCCCGGCGCGACACGAAATGCAGCAAGCCGCCCTTGCGCTGCGCGGCGCACTTGACCCAGCCGCCGGAACAACGCGCGACCGCTTCCTCTTCCAGCCGCACGATAGGTGAATTACATACAGGGCAGACTGCCGGCATGGAGAAAAGCTGCGCATCAGCGGTTCGCTTTTCCGGCACGTAGGCCACTACCTCGGGAATCACGTCACCAGCCCGGCGCACGATCACGGTATCGCCTATGCGTATATCCTTGCGCCGCACTTCATCTTCATTGTGCAGCGTGGCATTGGTGACGGTTACTCCGCCTACCGATACCGGCGCCAGCCGCGCAACCGGGGTAATCGCACCGGTACGTCCCACCTGCACATTGATGTCCTGTACCAGCGTCATCGCTTCTTCGGCGGGAAACTTATGTGCCAGCGCAAATCGGGGCGCGCGCGATACAAACCCCAGTTGCTGCTGATCCGCCAGTCGATTGACCTTGTAGATCACACCATCGATTTCATAAGGCAATGTCCCGCGGCGCAGGGCGATGTCATGGAAGAAGCCGAGCAATCCCTGTGCGCCCTTCACCACTTTTCTTTCCTCGCACACCGGTATGCCCAGCGTGATGTACCAGTCCAACAGCGCGGAGTGTGACGCCGGCATTGCTGCACCTTCCAGCACACCTATGCCGTAAGCAAAAAAACGCAGGCAACGCTGCGCGGTGATGCGGGGATCGAGTTGCCTGAGGCTGCCCGCCGCCGCATTGCGCGGATTGGCGAAATCTTTCTGGCCGGCGGCACGCTGGCGCTCATTCAGCTTCAGAAAATCCGACTTGTACATCAGGACTTCACCACGCACTTCCAGCACGCGGGGCGGATGATCGGTATGCAGGCGCAGCGGTATCGCCTGTATGGTGCGGATATTGGAGGTGACATTTTCGCCGGTCGTGCCGTCGCCACGGGTAGCCGCCTGCACCAGCACACCGTCTTCATAACGCAGGCTGATCGCCAGGCCGTCAAATTTCAGCTCAGTGGCATATTCGACTTCCTGAAGCGACTCCAGGCCTTCGCGGCTGCGGCGATCGAATGCCGCAATTTCCTCGTCGGTAAAGCCATTGTTGATCGACAGCATGGGCAGGACATGCCGTACCTGCTCGAACTGCGGCAAGGGAGCACCGCCGACGCGCTGCGTCGGAGAGTCCGGCGCCAGCAGTTCGGGGTGAGCTTGCTCCAGCTCCTGCAGTTCGCGAAACAGCTTGTCGTACTCCGCATCGGGAATGGTGGGATTGTCGAGTACGTAGTAGGCGTGATTATGCCTGTTCAGTTCCTTGCGCAGCCAGGCAGCACGTGCAGACCAATCGGAGGGATCGGGAATAGCGTCGCCCGCTGCCCCGGACGACGACGCAGAAAACAGATCGGGCTGCATGATCAGTTAAACAGTCTGTTTGCACGAGTAGAACCAGCGGAAATCCCGGCCTGCTCCATGCTTTCATAGAAGGCGGTGATCTGGGACGAAATTTCGGCCAGCGCTTCGTCAGCGAGCAATTGACCCGCATCGTCCACCACCACGCCATCCAGGCGTGAAGCCAACGACTTGGCGCAGGCCACCATGGCACCGAAGCCGTCACGCAGCGGCGCCACGCAAGGTACATCCAGCAGCAAGGTCAGATGCGAGGTCGCAGTCGCAGCTTGCGTCACATTGGTGGAGAGGGAAAACAGTATGCCGTTATCGCCATCCGGCATCACCAGACGCCCATCGGGACGGCGGTCGAACCCCTGGCGCTCCAGCGCCATCAGCAAGGTATCGATAAGCCAGGGATGCTTGCTGGCCTGCAGATTAATGCTGAGCTTGGCGTCGTATTCCACGATGAATTCCTGTAACGCACGGGACCGCGCAATGACTTCCTGCATGTCGGGCACTTCCAGTTCCGCCCCCAGTTCATCAGCGATCTGGCGCAGTCGTGAAATCAGTTGCGAATATTCCAACTAATTTAGCGCACCGGCGCGATTTGCGAGCTGCACGCTGGCGACTACGGTCGAATAAACGCCGCCCTGAGCGACCAGTTCCCAAGCACCATCTGAGCGTTCACCCAGATAATGCACCGGCTTGCCACCTGTATGACGCAAACCCTGCACCAGCGCCAGCACTTTTTCACCACGCAAGGGCGCTTCAGGCAGCATGGGAATCGCACAATCGATCACGTCGTCGACAGGCAAATCGTGCGGAACATATTCCTCTGCAACAGGAAGTTCGGCTTCAGCCGGAATATCGATTTCTTGCATTGAAGGCGATGGCGGAACTTCTGCCTCCCCGGCCTTGACCGCCGGTGTATATTCAAAAACTGGTTCGCGTTTCGGTGAATCGCTGCCCTGAGCCGCCGAATCTGCCTGCATCAGGATATCGTCGGGTGTGGTGGCAAACGCTTTCTCGACATTCTTGCGTTCCTTGTTTTCCTGCCACTTGTTATAGGCGATAACGGCAATGATGATTGCAATGCCGATGACAATCAGGCTGGCTTGTAGATCAGTCATCCGGCAGACCCCACAAGCGAGCTGGACAAATTGGCAGGCGCGATCATCCGGAAGGCATCCAGAGTCTCAAGCGCAGGTAAGGAGTGGTTCATGATGTGGAATCCCGGTAGTGAACATCCCCTGCTTTGCGATGCATCAGCAGGTGGACGGGAGGCGGTCGCGCTCTCTTAAACTGGAGAGCTAGGGTACGTGCTGTGAGGCAAATTTGTCAAGCAACGGCCTATTCCCGGAGGCGGAAAATCCCTACATGAGATCGGCGTGCGGCCTGAAGAAGAGAGAAAAAAGAGACAAGAAAACTGAAACCGCGAAATTAAGCAAATTGACAGCAGTCAAGATGGAGCGGCCATGCATCCTTAAGATAAGACCTAGTCAACGGCAGCCCCTGAAGCGGAATGCTGCGGACAGAACCCAGCATTGTACGGAATGTGCGCTGGTGCGGACGCCCGGCGAAATCATGCCCGCCAGAGTTTAGCCCGATTCCAGCACCGATTGCCTGAATCGCCTGAAGTCTAGCTCCATACTCAGGCCTCCGCTGCAATGTCTTTTGGGTCCTGAGTTTATAACGAGGATTAACATGGCCAACACCAAAGAGTACAAACTGCAGGACATCACCATGCTCTCCCTGGGCCCCATTCTCAATAGCATACGCCGCTGGTGGCTGGTGCGGGCTGAGCGTCATTACCTGATTTGTGCCGACGTGGAACTGACCCGCGCCCGTGAAGCGCACCAGAACGTCGCCTATTATCAAAAGCGTGCCGCGCAGGCCCGCTCCGCCCGCCTGGGATAATCCGCCTATGCCGCCTGCGCTTCCGCAGAGAAGCGTGCGGCGGCTTCCATATCCACCGCAACAATACGCGACACACCCAGCTCTTGCATCGTCACACCGATCAATTGCTGCGCCAACTCCATCGCAATCTTGTT
>JAEZLB010000272.1 GCA_023435945.1 Pseudomonadota bacterium
ATCTTGCCCTGGCCGAACAGGTCGCCGACGATGTTCATGCCATCCATCAGCGGACCTTCGATCACGTTGATCGGACGACCGCCGCCTGCCATGATCTGCTGGCGCATTTCCTCCGTGTCTTCGACGATCCAGTTCGTGATGCCATGCACCAGTGCATGCGCGAGGCGTTTTTCGACGGGGTCGTGGCGCCACTCCAGGGTTTGTTCTTCCTTTTTTCCTCCGGCCTTCAGGGTTGCGGCGAATTCGATCATGCGCTCGGTCGCATCCTGGCGCCGGTTGAGTACGACATCTTCCACGCGCTCGCGCAGTTCGGGATCGAGATCGTCATACACGCCCACCATCCCGGCATTCACGATGCCCATGGTCATGCCGGCCTTGATAGCGTGATACAGGAATACGGTATGAATCGCCTCACGCGCCGGGTCGTTGCCGCGGAAAGAGAAGCTGACGTTGGATACGCCACCGCTGATCTTGGCGTAGGGCAGGTTTTCCTTGATCCAGCGTACGGCATTGATGAAGTCGACCGCGTAGTTGTTGTGTTCTTCAATGCCGGTTGCAACGGCGAAGATGTTGGGGTCGAAGATGATGTCTTCCGGCGGGAATCCGACCGTGTCGACCAGCAGGCGATAAGCGCGTTCGCAGATTTCAATCTTGCGCTCGAAGGTGTCGGCCTGGCCGGTTTCATCGAAGGCCATCACGATCACGGCTGCGCCATAACGGCGGCACAGTTTCGCTTGGCGCAGGAATTCTTCTTCACCTTCCTTCAGCGAAATCGAGTTGACGATAGCCTTGCCTTGTACGCATTTCAGGCCTGCTTCGATCACGCTCCATTTCGACGAGTCGATCATGATGGGCACGCGTGCGATGTCGGGCTCGGAAGCAATCAGGTTCAGGAAGCGCGCCATCGCGGCAACCGAATCCAGCATCGCTTCATCCATGTTGATGTCGATGATCTGCGCGCCATTCTCTACCTGCTGGCGGGCGACCGACAAGGCTTCGTCATATTGTTCGTTCAGGATCAGGCGTGCAAAGGCCTTGGAGCCTGTCACGTTGGTGCGTTCGCCAACGTTGACGAACAGCGATTCATCGTTGATGGTGAAAGGCTCGAGTCCCGACAGCCTCATCTCGCGAGGAATCTCCGGAATTCTGCGGGGCGCGATTGTTGATACGGTCTCCGCAATCGCCTTGATGTGCGCAGGCGTGGTGCCGCAGCAACCGCCGGCGATGTTGACGAAACCGCTCTCCGCGAATTCCTTCAGCAGCGACGAGGTGACATCCGGTGTTTCATCGAAGCCGGTGTCCGACATCGGATTGGGTAGGCCGGCATTGGGATAGACGCAGACGAAGGTGTCGGCAATCTTGGACAGTTCTTCCGCATAGGGGCGCATCAGGGTGGCGCCGAGCGCACAGTTCAGGCCGATGGTCAGCGGCTTCGCATGACGCACCGAGTTCCAGAAGGCAGGCACGGTCTGTCCTGACAGGATGCGGCCCGAGGCGTCGGTGACAGTGCCGGAAATCATGATGGGCAGGCGTTTGCCGGATTCCTCGAAGAAGGTGTCGATGGCAAACAGCGCAGCCTTGCAGTTCAGGGTGTCGAAAATGGTTTCGACCAGCAGCACATCGGCGCCGCCTTCCACCAGCGCGCGCGTCTGTTCCAGGTAGGCGGTTACCAGCTGGTCGAAGGTGACGTTGCGTGCACCCGGATCGTTCACGTCGGGAGAGATGGACGCCGTCTTGGGCGTGGGGCCGAGGGCTCCCGCCACAAAGCGCGGCTTGCCGGGCGTCGAGTATTTATCGCAGGCTTCGCGCGCCAGGCGAGCCGCCTGCACGTTCATCTCGTAGACGAGATGCGCCATGTGGTAATCATCTTGCGCCGCACGAGTGGCGGCGAAGGTATTGGTCTCGATCAGATCCGCGCCGGCTTCCAGATATTTTTCATGGATCTCGCGGATGATCTGCGGCTGCGTCAGGGTCAGTAATTCATTGTTGCCCTTAACGAACAACTCCTTGCCCGGCACCGAAAAATCGGCGAAACGCGTTCCACGATAATCCTCTTCGGTCAGCTTATATTGCTGGATCATGGTACCCATGGCGCCATCCAGAATCAGGATGCGTTGGGATAGCAGCTCGCGCAGCAGGGTTTCAGTATCGGAGTGGGAATCGCGTTTCATAGCTAACAATGGTGCGGAAAGTTCGGACAATAAAAAACCCGGCTTGCAAAACGGAGCCGGGTTATTCCATGTTCCGCTTTAGCAGTATTTGTTACTGGGACTCTACCCGGGCGCCCGCAAGCTGGGTTTGACTTTTCAATCAAATCGGCGCTGTGAAATTATACGTTAAATCAAGGGTTTGGTTAAGGAAGGGCGGCTCGTGAGGCGGCAGTATTGAGCGATTGTCATGCCTATTCATGCTGCGGCGCGGTTGATGTCCCTGATTCTTTTTTCATCCAGCTTCAGGGTCAGACATTTGGCCGAACCGCCGGCTTTCATGAATTCGGTCAGCGGCGTCTGTTTGACCGTGAAGCCGCAACGGTTTAAATCGGAGATCAAGCCGGGTGATGCGCGATTCAGGAATACATGCCGGTCGCAGTTGACGGCGTTGCAGGCGAAATGAAAGGCATCGGTTTCGCCTACTGCGATGCGGTACGAAGCCGGTACGCATCTGGCAATGGCCGCTTGCGAAGCAGCATCGAAAGCGCCGGGATAATACATCAGGTAACCGCCTTCCAGCGGGCAAAAGCAGGTGTCCAGATGATAAAACCGCGCATCAATCAGCCTGAGCGGTTCGGTTTCAATATCAAGTAACTTGGACAAATGGCTGGCGCAGTCCAGATCCGTGCGGTGGCCATATCCCATCCAAAGCACAGGCTGGGCGCGGTCGAGCAAGGCGTCGCCTGCGCCTTCGAAATAGAGATGCCCGGGCAGTGTGAGTACTTCGAAGCCTTGGCCGGCAGCCCAGGCTGCAAAATGCGGCTCTTCCGCTTGCCGCTGCGGATGACGGAAATGCGAGGCCACAAAACGGTGCTCCAGCACCAGCCCGGCATTCGCGGTAAACACCATGTCCGGCACACCTGCAATGGGTGTGATCCGCTCTACGTCCGCGACTTCACTGAGCAAAGCAGCAAGCGACTGCCATTGCCGGCTGGCTAATCCAGCACTGGTCCCTGCCACATGGTGTTCCATCCAAGGATTAATGACATAAGACACTTCAAAATGCTCAGGCGGACACATCAGAAAACGTTCACGCATCAGGTTGCCTCTTCGGGTTTATGGCGGATTCAAGCGCGCTTCTCGACTGGGCGCATCTGCTCAGTCTCAAAGAATAGCTGGGTACGTTTAGGGGCGAATCAAGTGGTTTTAAAGGCTGCTGTACATTTTGTTACTAAATGGGCGGGCGGCAGCCTTCTGCAAGGAAACGCGATTCGCATACCATGGTTTCACGAGTTGTCGATGCCTCGCGCATCATCCGCAACCATGCATGTCTCAAAGTGATACAAGCTTCTTTATCGGAGGGGGCGCCTGCGATAATTTTGCGCTGCCGAGTCCGCAGTAGCAGGATGGTGCTTCGGCTTAGCAAGCGAGAAGGAGCGGTGGCTATCCGTTTCGTGAAATAGTGGCGCAGCAGCACGATATCTGCTGGTGGCTATCGGAGAAAGGAGATGTGTCTGACCTAAGGCCAGGCATGCCTCTCCAGCCGGTCGCCTGATGGAGGAGTGTGGCGATGCAGACGGCCATTTGGCAAGTCGCCCATGGCTTGCTCAGGATGTCTTGGGTGTAAAGCGTCCGCCTTCCATGGGAAAGCCTTTCAGGAATTCTGCGGCGGACAAGCGTTTGCCGCCCGGCTTTTGCAATTCCTTCAAACGCAGCACGCCTTCTCCGCATGCCACGAGAACGCCGGATTGCGGATCGGCGGCAATAACCCGCCCCGGTTCATTCAGGGATGAGGGCGGGGCGATTTCCGCCTGCCAGATCTTGACGGGTGTGCCATTGAAATCGGCTACAGCGCCCGGGAAAGGATTGAAGGCGCGTATTTTGCGGGCCAGTATTTCGGCTGGCAGGGCGAAGTCGAGCGATGCTTCATCCTTGCTGATCTTGGCGGCATAAGTAACTCCCTGCTCCGGCTGTGGCGTTGCTGTCAGCGGACTCTCTTGCAATTGCTGAAGGGCCTGCACGATCATTTCACCCCCCATCTTGGCCAGTTCATCATGCAGGCTGCCGGTGCTAGCATCGGCAGCAATAGGAAGATGGCGGCACATCAGCATCGCACCTGTATCCAGGCCTTCATCCATCTGCATGATGGTAATGCCGGTTTCCGCATCGCCTGCTTCGATGGCCCGATGTATCGGTGCCGCACCGCGCCAGCGCGGCAGCAGTGATGCATGAATATTGATGCAGCCATGCCTGGGAATAGAAAGCACTGAAGGCGGCAGGATCAGACCGTAAGCGGCCACCACCATGACATCGGAATCGGTTGCGGACAATAGCTCATGCGCCTGCTGCGCCTGGTCGGCATGCTTGCCATCGAGGCGCAGGGAGACAGGTTGTGCCACAGGAATGCCGTGAGCCAGTGCAAATTGCTTGACCGGCGAAGGCTGCAGTTGCATGCCGCGTCCGGCAGGGCGGTCGGGCTGGGTCAGGACGAGCGGAATCTCGAAGCCTGCGGCATGCAGGGCCTTGAGTGCCGTGGCAGCAAACTCGGGGGTGCCGGCAAAGATGACTTTCATGATGGTGGCTTGTTTGTCTTTTTCCACTCAATCAAGTGGAGGTTACCTGCATGCACTTACAACAGGCAGGGCGTAGTCACGCCGGGTTCAAGATCTGGCTCGATACGATTGCCGAAAAGGCAGAGCTGCCCGTTATTTGACAGCCACGCGTCCTTTTTCCAGCTCGCGCTGCTTGTCGCGCTTGAGTTCTCGCTCTTCTTTCTGCAGCCGGGTCTTGATGCGATTGCGCTTTAACGGCGATAAATATTCGACGAATACCTTGCCCTTCAGGTGATCCATTTCATGCTGCACGCAGACTGCCATCAGGTCATCCGCTTCGAGTTCGAAGGGACGGCCTTCCACATCCTGCGCACGTACCTTCACTCTCGCAGGGCGCTCGACACCATCATAAATGCCAGGCACGGACAGGCAACCTTCGTCATACACGCGTTTTTCAGCACTGGCCCAGATGATCTGGGGATTGACGAGCACCAGCAACTGGTCGCGCGTTTCGGAGATATCAATAACGATCACTTGTTCGTGCACATCGACCTGCGTCGCCGCGAGCCCGATGCCGGGAGCGTCATACATGGTCTCAGCCATGTCGGCAGCCAGCTTTTTCAGGCGTTCGTCGAACACCGTGACAGGCTTGGCGACCTTGTGCAGGCGAGGATCAGGATAACGAAGGATATTCAGCAGAGACATACGACTTTTGCGCAACAGAACATGGAAATTGGAACCGCTTTTCTTGCTAGTTCAAACATTCGTGGGCAGAATTTGATTCACTTTGGCAAGTTTCGCATTGAAACAAACAATTCAAATGAAATTACTGCAATTGCAGTATCGGGGCTGCCACGTTGATAAGTCCTCCTCATCGGAAAACTATGAAAAAGTTTAGCACAGTCGGGACTGCCCTCGCTCTAGCACTCCTCGCGGCAAGTCTGCCTGTTACCGCTCAGTCTACCTCTGCAACGCCTCAATGCGAGTTCCTTGCCAACGCACCCGATCAGCATACGGTAGTGCGCGGTGATACCTTGTGGGATCTGTCTGCACGCTTTCTGAAAAACCCGTGGTGCTGGCCTCAGGTGTGGGACATGAATCGCGAGGACATCAAGAATCCTCACTGGATTTATCCCAGCCAGGTCATTTATTTCGATCGTGCTACCAATCGACTGCGTTTGGGTTCTTCACCCGATGGTATGCATACGGTAAAGCTCTCGCCGGGCATTCGCAGCACCAGGCTGGAAGATACGGCCGTTCCTTCCATTCCAACGCAGGCCATCGAGCCCTTCTTGTCCCGGCCCCTGATCGTCAGGGAGGATGAATTACAGTCCACGCCTCGCATCATCGCAGGAGTCGACGGGCGTGTGTATTTTGGCAAAGGGGACAGGGTTTATG
>JAEZLB010000298.1 GCA_023435945.1 Pseudomonadota bacterium
TACTTGCCGTACTCGGCAGCATCATCTTCGGTCTCGCCACGCCGAGCGAAGCCGCAGCGTTGGGTGCCCTGGGCGGTTTGCTGCTGGCGGCGGCCTATAGGCGATTGACTAGTAAGGTATTGAAAGAATCTGTATTCCTTACTGCCAAGACCAGTGCCATGGTGTGCTGGTTGTTCGTCGGCTCCAGTATTTTTTCGGCGGCGTTTGCACTGCTCGGTGGCCAGGAAATCATCAATGCATGGGTACTGTCCATGGACCTGACGCCGATACAGTTCATGTTGCTGGCTCAGGTCATTATTTTTCTGTTGGGGTGGCCGCTGGAGTGGACGGAAATCATCGTCATCTTCATGCCGATTTTTGTTCCGTTACTGGCGCACTTCGATATCGATCCTTTATTCTTCGGTCTGCTGGTCGCGCTTAATCTGCAAACAGCTTTCCTGTCGCCGCCTGTGGCCATGTCTGCTTTTTACCTGAAAGGGGTGTCGCCGCCGGAAGTGACGCTGAATCAGATCTTCCTGGGCATGCTGCCTTTCATGGGAATCCAGATCATTGCGATGATCCTGCTTTATCTGTTCCCGGCGATCGGATTGTGGCTGCCGAACTTTATGTATTCGTGAGATTGTTCCATCCGTCCATAAGCATCCCCGCTTTGCCGGGGATGCTTATCTGTTCCCGGAGGGACCCGGGAACGTTTCCTGGCACTTCATCTCGGTGAAGGTCATGCACGGAAACTTATCTCAATCAGCGTTGTTGTGGGGCAGTCATGCCACGGTGGCAGGCGCATGCCATCCAATGATGGAGCTGCCCGCGAGAGGGTCATTGCTTGCGCAGATCCATGATCATTTGCACCAGCTCCGCGAGTGACTTGGCTTTCATCTTGTCCATGATGCGCGCGCGATGATTTTCCACGGTGCGGCTGCTGGTGCCCAGCAGATATGCCACCATCTTGTTCGCCTTGCCGGCAACGAGCAGATTCAGCACTTCACGTTCGCGCGGCGTCAGGCGCGCATAGCGTTGTTCAATTTCTGATAACGCCTCTTTCTCGATGTCCGATACCGGCGTCATGTCAGGGGTATAGCGCTGCCAGGCGTGGGGACTGGTCTGCCTTGCCTGTTCCATTGCGAGCTCGGCATAGGTCAGCAGGCGATCTTCATCGCTGGCATCCAGCGGACTGAAGGCGATACCCATGCGAACGGTGATGCTGATATAGCGTTCATTGATGAAGAAGGGTTGGGACAGGGAGGCGAGCATGCGCTGAGCAACCACCGTTGCCGAAGCCGGATCATGCAGGCCTTCCAGGATAACGCCGAATTCATCGCCGCTTAAGCGGGCCGCCAGATCATGATCGCGCAGGCAGGTTAGCAGGCGTTGTGCCACCACTTGCAACACCAGGTCGCCGCTCTGATGTCCCAGGCTGGCATTGATGCTCTGGAAATGGTTAATGTTGAGCCGTACCAGTGCCAGCAGTTGCCGGTAGTGGATAGTATTGGCGATGGCCCGTTTCAAACCCTCCCGAAAGCGCAGGCGATCCGGCAGGCCGGTCAGCAGATCGTTACCCTTATGGTGGGAGCTGCTGCGATGACTTTCACGTATCAGCATCTGCACCGCAACCTTGTCCCGGTAGCGGCAGACTTGTTCGCTCACCATGGCCTGGATAGTCGTCCCATCCACGCGTACGAGGGTGCGTTCCACGAACTGGGGTTTGCGTGCCTGCCGGTGCAGGAGTTGTGAGGCCTGGTTACGCGCCTGCCAGGGGAGCAAGTCGGTGGTGGCGCGTCCCACGATATGGTCGGCGGATGCGGCACCAAACAGATTGGCGGCGGCATCATTGGCGAGAACCAGCCGGCCTTCGCTATGCAGGACGACGGGATCGGAAGTCAAGGCAAACAGCCAGTGGAAACGCTGTTCCGCATCTGCTCCGCTGTCGCCTTTCTCAGCCTTTATTTTTCTGGCTTCGGTTTCCCGGTTTGATTCGAAAGGGAGGGATGTGCCCCACGTCATTCCACGCCCGGAATCCTCTCGAGTTTTTGCCATCGTCAGGTGTCAGGTTGGTTGAATTGGAAAAAGCATGGCACGTCCATGTCGTGGGGCGCGTGTTGGAGTCCGCTGGTAAATGTGAAGTTCCTAGTCTGCGGGTCTTCTTATCGTCCTGTAATAAATTGCGGTATGCTCGGGCGCAGTTCCTGGTTTTTTTTTGCTTTCTTCATGGCATTGCCTCTTTCTACCCATATCTTTTGCCGCGTTGTCGATAACTTTGGCGACATCGGCGTATGCTGGCGCCTGGCCCGGCAGCTGCATGCGGAACATGCGGTGGCCGTGACCCTGTGGGTAGATGATCTCCGCAGCTTCCAGCGGCTTTGCCGCGCGATCGATGTCACCAAAACGCGACAACAGGTCGAGGGAGTGGAAGTGCGATACTGGAGTCCGGATTCCACTGACTGGCAACATGTAGCGATGCCTGAACTGGTGATCGAAGCATTCGCTTGCGACTTGCCCGACGCCTATGTAGCAGCGATGGCGCAGGCCAGCCGCAAACCGGTATGGCTCAACCTGGAGTATCTGAGTGCGGAAGCATGGGTGGAGGGGTGTCATGCCTTACCTTCACCCCACCCGGTTTTGCCGCTTACCAAATATTTTTTCTTTCCCGGGTTTTCCAAGGCGACCGGAGGCTTGTTGCGAGAAGCGGATTTGCTGGAACGGCGCGACGCCTTCCAGGCCAGTCGTGCGGTGCGTAACAGGTTTCTGGACGGATTGGGCGTGGACACGGGCAAGCTCGGACAGGCAAGCCTGGTTTCCTTGTTCTGTTACCCGAATGCGCCGGTAACATCTCTGTTTGACGCATGGACGCGCTCATCTAAGGCTGTACTGTGTCTGGTGCCGGAAGGCGTGGCGATGGAACAGGTCGGCCACTTCGTGCAGCAGGTGCCGCATGCCGGTGCTGCCATGACTCAGGGGCAACTGACGGTGCAGGTGATTCCCTTTCTGGATCAATCCGACTACGACAGGTTGCTGTGGTCCTGCGACCTGAACCTGGTGCGGGGCGAAGATTCGATGGTGCGCGCACAGTGGGCGGGGCGGCCTTTTGTGTGGCAAATTTATCCGCAACAGGAAGATGCTCATTGGCCCAAGCTGGGTGCCTTCCTGGATCGCTATGTTCAGGGCATGCCGACCGGTTTGGCGGCGGTCCTGCGTGACGTCTGGCTGCAATGGAACGGAGCGCCTGCGAAGAGAGGCGACTGGGATAGTTTGCAGGTGAGTTTGCCGGCTTTGTCTGCCCATGCCCGCTCATGGGTTTCGCAATTGATAGTCAATGGCGATCTTGCCTCCAACTTGCTCCGATTTACGGCAAAAATCGGTTAGAATACAAAGCTTTATTCTTCGGGGTACGATGCTGTCGCATGACCCGTATGCCCTGCGGGTAGCTCCTCTGATTACTTTTTTGTTTATCTATTTATGAAAACTGCACAAGAAATCCGCGTTGGTAATGTGGTCATGATTTCTGGCGAACCGATGGTCGTCCTGAAAGCAGAATTTTCCAAGTCCGGTCGCAATGCGTCGGTCGTGAAAATGAAAATGAAAAACCTGTTGACCGAATCGGGCCAGGAAGCCGTTTACAAGGCCGATGACAAGTTCGATGTGGTCGTGCTGGAACGCAAGGAAGCTACTTATTCCTATTTCGCCGATCCTCTGTATGTCTTCATGGATGCGGAGTACAACCAGTACGAAGTAGAGAAAGACAATATGGGCGATGCCATCAACTACCTGGAAGATGGCATGGCTTGCGAAGTGGTGTTCTACAACGAGAAGGCAATTTCGGTGGAACTGCCCAATACCGTGGTGCGCGAAGTGGTTTATACCGAACCGGCCGTGAAAGGCGATACCAGCGGCAAGGTCATGAAACCCGCGAAAATCGCTACCGGCTTCGAAGTTGCAGTGCCGCTGTTCGTGGATCAGGGCGACAAGATCGAGATCGATACCCGTACCGGCGAATACAAGAGCCGCAGCAAGTAAGCTAAGCAGTCAGCTGAAAAAATTGAAGCGAGACAGGGAAATCTGTCTCGCTTTTTTATTGGGCGATAGCGGTTTGCAGTAACCGTTCAATACTCCCGTCTGGTTGCCCGCATGGGGCTCATTGTCATATGAAGGGCAGCCATATTTTCCCCAGCGGCCATTACATAAGCGCCACTTGCAGCGTTCCTGAAAAAAAATACCTTGCTCGTTACGGCATTTCGCAACGGCCTCCCTGAGGTCAACCCGTCGGGGGTGTGCAGTGGCGGAGCCCGGGGATGGCCGGGGCTTGCCCATGTCCGGTTCGGAAGGCGACTTGGCGGACGGTGAACTTCTCAGCCCGCCTCCTTTGTTTGCTGAATACGTCTGAACCTTTGATCTTTGCAATTTCTCTTCACGGTTGGCGGCACGAGTGCTGTCGGTTTTCTCTTCGCTCTCGAGGGACGGTGGATTTTCCGTGGCGGAGGTTGAAGGCTTGTCTTGCTGATGCTGTCCGGAGGCAGAATCACGTGCGGGAGCCGGAGGCAGTACGGATACTTCTCCTA
>JAEZLB010000316.1 GCA_023435945.1 Pseudomonadota bacterium
GGTCCTGTTGATCGAAGTCTTCTTCAGGGTGTGTCGCCGGTCTCGTTTTTTACTGCGCCTAAACCGTCCAGCACGGTATCGGCTTTTTGTTTCAGATGTCCTCGCAGGATTGCCGCGAGTCGCGCGCCATCGCGTGCTGCCAGTAACTCGACCATTTCCGCATGCTCGCGAGCCGCCTTGTCCCATTTGGCCTGATCGAAGTTGGAACGGAAGCGCAGATTCTGGATGCGCAGATTCAGGGTGGCATAAACCTGCGATAGCAAGCGGTTGCGGGCAGCGCGGTTGATGAGGTTATGGATGCTGTGGTTGAGACGGTAGTAGGCAGGCATGTCCTTGCGGGCATGGCAGGCCAGCATTTCGAAAGTCAGGGCCTTGATCTCAGCCACTTCTTCATCAGTGATTCGCTGGCACGCGAGTTCGCCCGACAGTGCTTCCAGGGCACTCATGACTTCAAAGCTTTCCCGAATGTCTGCCGCGGATAGGGCTACTACCTGGGCGCCGCGATTAGGCTGAATCTGCACCAGGCCTTCGGCGGAAAGCAGGCGGAATGCTTCTCGCAGAGGGGTGCGTGACACACCCAGGCGATCACACAGTTCACGCTCATTAAGGCGGGTTCCAGCTGGAAGTTCGCCTTCCGTGATCAGGTTGCGCAAGCGGTTGGCGACAGCGGCAGGGAGCGTTTGCCTGTCCACCGCCTCTGCGGTAGCAGAAATCAAGGGAATCGGCAGGGCTACCTGCGGGCCGGAATTGTCGGAATGATTTTCCATAGAACTACGAATATATCAAATTTTGTATACCAAATGCATATTGGACGGTTGGGTTGTTCCAAATCAAAGGGTACGGGTTTATTGGTTCTTTCACAGATTATCCTGTGAGATTCTAATTTAAAAGAGGGTTGCTGATTCTACACAGATAAAAAAATTCCTTGCGGAATAGTAAATTTTTGCTTTAGATTGTATTTTGTATACCAAAACATCCGTGGAGATTACACATGCTGACGCTGAATTCTCATCCCTCTGGCCGACATTTCCTGCAGATCCCTGGGCCCTCTACCGTTCCTGATCGCGTACTGCGAGCTATTGATAACGGAACCATAGATCATCGCGGTCCCGAGTTCGCGGTACTAGGCAAGACAGTGCTGGATGGGATGAAAAAGATATTCAAGACTGATTCTCATGTAGTGATTTATCCGGCCTCAGGTACCGGCGCCTGGGAAGCGGCGCTGGCGAATACCTTATCACCAGGCGATCTGGTATTGATGGTGGAGACCGGGCACTTTGCGACACTCTGGAAGAAAATGGCGGACAGACTGGGCCTGGAAGTCGAGTTTTTGTCCGGGGACTGGCGTCATGGCGCCGACCCCGAGCAGATCGAAGCCCGCTTGACCGCCGACAAGAACCATCGAATCAAGGCCGTGTGTGTGGTGCATAACGAGACCTCAACCGGCGTAACCAGCCGTATCGGCGAGATACGCAAGGCGATCGACCGCAGCAAGCATCCTGCCTTATACATGGTGGACACCATTTCGTCGCTGGCATCGATCGATTACCGGCATGACGAATGGGGCGTCGACGTCACTGTCTCCGGGTCGCAAAAAGGCCTGATGTTGCCGCCCGGCCTGTCATTCAATGCGATCAGCGCAAAAGCACTGGAGGCATCCAAGACAGCACGTCTGCCACGATCGTATTGGGACTGGCAAGACATGATCACCATTAATGCGACCGGCTATTTTCCCTACACGCCCGCGACCAATCTTCTGTACGGATTGCATGAGGCGCTGGAAATGCTGTTCGAGGAAGGACTGGACAATGTGTTCGCGCGCCATGACCGCCACGCCGAAGCGACGCGTCGTGCCGTGCGTGCATGGGGGCTGGAAATTCTCTGCCAGAACCCCAACGAGTACAGCTCCGTACTGACCGGGGTGGTAATGCCGGACGGCCATAATGCCGATGCATTCCGCAAAGTAGTGCTGCAGAACTTCAATATGTCTCTGGGCCAGGGACTAACCAAATTGTCGGGCAGGGTATTCCGTATCGGACATCTCGGCTATTTCAACGATTTGACATTGTGCGGCACTTTGGCGGGTATCGAAATGGGTCTTTCGCTCGTCAAAGTCCCGTATCAGCAAGGAGGATTGCAGGAGGCCATGGCCTATCTGGCAGAAACCGCCGGAAGCAACGTGGTCGCCAAGCTCGATGCAGCATAAATAACGATACGTCGGAATATCCGGCATTTTGAAATCACCTGGAGGAGACAACCATGGTTCATATGATGCAAAGGCTGGTAAAGAAAAATACCCTGATGCCCCTGTCGGTTGCGGCCTTGGCCGCAGCGATGCTGTCGTCCCCGGCAGCGGCATGGGAGCCCAACAAGCCGGTGGAAGTCATCGTGCCCGCAGGGGCGGGCGGCGCTTCCGACCAGATGGCGCGCACTATTCAGGCCATCGTTACCAAGCATCAGTTGATGAAGCAGCCCATGACCATATTGAACAAGGGCGGCGCAAGCGGTGCCGAGGGCATCATGGACGTCAAAAATTCCCCCAACAATCCGCATAAGCTGATGGTGGCATTTTCCGCCATCTACACGCTGCCGATGTCGGTCGGCCTGCCGTTCAACTGGCGTGATCTCAATCCGGTGGCCATGATCGCCGTGGACGAGTTCGTGTTGTGGAACCATGCCGAAGCGCCGCAAAAAACGCCCAAGGAATTTCTTGACGCCGCAAAAGCAGTGCCGCCCGGAACCTTCAAGATGGGCGGGACCGGCACCAAGCGCGAAGATCACATTATTACCATCGCGCTCGAAAAGGCATCCGGCGCAAAATTCTCTTACATTCCCTACACCAGCGGCAGCCAGGCAGCGACCCAACTGGTGGGCAAGCATACCGATTCCAACGTCAATAACCCCAGCGAAAGCGTTGCCCAATGGCGCGCCGGCCAAGTGCGGGCCCTGTGCGTTTTCGCCGAGCAGCGCATGAGTTACAAGGATAAAGTCACCGCTGACATGGCGTGGTCGGATGTTCCTACATGCAAGGAATCGGGTATCGACGTGCAATATCAGATGTTGCGTGGTTTCTTCCTGCCACCCAAGACTACCAAGGAGCAGTCTGCGTTCTACGCGGACCTGCTGAAGAAAGTGACTGACACGCCGGACTGGAAAGAGTATCTCGCCAAACAGGCGCTCAAGGAGAACTATCTACGTGGTGCGGAGTTCGTCAAGTTCCTTGAAAAGGATGAAGCCTTCCACAACGAGCTGATGACTGAAGCCGGCTGGGCGGTGAAGAAGTAAGTTCATTATTGACCAGCCAGCGGGAGGTGGACATGGAGCAGAAAGAAACGCATGACCGCCCGCCTGGCGGCGGTCCGTCGCGCAGCAACGTTGAAACGATTGTCGCCCTTGTAGTTTTTTTCATTGGCGTCGTCATGGTAGTGGATAACTACCGGCTAGGCGCAGGGTGGGCGACCGACGGGCCGCAGTCCGGCTATTTTCCTCTACGGATAGGCGTCATTCTTTGCATAGCGGCTATCTTCGTTTTCAGAAAATCATTGTTCGGCAAAAATCGAGACCATGATCCTTTCGTGACGTGGCCAGAGTTCAAGCGTGTACTGCAGGTGTTGTTGCCTACGATGGCCTATGTCCTGGCGATCCAGTTTTTGGGCATCTATGTCGCCTCTGCGATTTTTATCGGCGGATTCATGCGGGTAATGGACAAAAGCAGCTGGCTGTATGTCTTGTCGGTCGGCGTCGGTGTCAGCGCGATGCTGTTCTGGCTCTTCGAAATACAGTTCAAGGTGCCGTTGCCGAAAGGGCCGCTTGAAGCCATGCTGGGTTACTGAAATCTACGATCGGAGAAGCGCTAAATGGAACAACTGGATGCTCTATTTGACGGGTTTGCCGTCGCGCTGAGCTGGTACAACATTCTCATGATGGCGATCGGCGTGGTGTTAGGCGTCCTTATCGGCGTCTTGCCGGGCTTGGGTGGGCCAAACGGCGTTGCGATTCTGTTGCCATTCACTTTCACCATGCCGCCCACCTCCGCGATCATCATGTTGTCTTGCATTTACTGGGGATCGCTTTTCGCCGGTGCTATCACCTCGGTACTGTTCAATATACCGGGAGAGCCATCGGCTGTTGCTACCACTTTCGATGGCTATCCGTTGGCGCAACAGGGCAAGGCGGGAGACGCGCTTACTGCATCGTTCACAGCATCCTTCATCGGTTCCTTTTTTGGCGTACTGATGATCACCTTTCTGGCGCCCCTGGTATCGACGTTTGCGCTTAAATTCGGGCCGCCTGAGTTCTTTGCTGTATTCCTTCTCACGTTCTGCAGTTTCATCGGCGCGGACAGCAAGGCGCCGGCCAAAACCATCATTTCGATGATGCTTGGCTTCGGCATAGCAGCGATAGGCATGGACACGGTCAGCGGCGAACTGCGCATGACATTCGGCTGGTATGAACTGTTGCGTGGCATCGACTTCCTGGTTGTGGTGATCGGCTTGTTCGGATTCGGAGAAATCCTCCTCACCATGGAGGAAGGGCTTGCATTCGAAGGCAAGCGCGCCAAGATTAACCTCAGGGTGGTATGGGATACCTGGAAAAAGATGCCTGGCTACTGGCTGACGCTGCTTCGCAGTTCCGTCGTCGGCTGCTGGATGGGCATTACACCCGGTGGCGCGACGGCTGCTTCCTTCATGGGTTACGGCATTGCGAAGCGATTCTCATCGAATGGAGACAAGTTTGGCAGCGGACAGCTGGAGGGTGTCATCGCGCCGGAAACGTCGAGCAATGCAGCCGGTACCGCAGCCTTGTTGCCGATGCTGGCATTGGGTATTCCCGGATCTGCCACGGCAGCCGTGCTGCTGGGCGGCTTGATGATCTGGGGGCTGCAACCGGGACCGCTTCTGTTCGTCGAGCAGAAAGACTTCGTCTGGGGGCTGATTGCCAGCATGTATCTCGGTAACCTGGCCTCGCTGGTCGTCGTTCTGACCACGGTGCCGCTTTTCGCGGCGATCCTGCGCATCCCGTTTTCGATTATCGCGCCGGTGATCATCGTCGTGTGCGCCATTGGTGCGTATGCCGTTTTTGGCGCCATGCTCGATATCTGGTTCATGGTGTTCTTCGGCATTGTCGGATATATCCTGAAGAAGCTGGATTATCCGCTGGCGCCGCTGGTACTGGCGCTGGTGCTGGGCAACCGAATGGAATCTGCATTCCGCCAGTCCATGATCGGACCGAACGGCGGTATGAGCGCTTTCTGGTCCAACGCGCTGGTGGGCACCATTACCGCGCTGGCTATTCTGATGCTGATATGGCCGTTGATTTCTTTCTCGCTGCGCAAAATCAGGAGTATGTCCGGCAGCAGTCAAATGGCGGCAAAGCGGATGCCTCCGACCTGAAGCGTGACGATTATCAGGAACATCTCACCATTGCGTTGGGCATATCGGGCCAGTCGGGCCCATGTGTTGAAAAAAATGAAGGGGAGTCAAATGACGGATGCCCGCACCGGCTTGCCATTGACGACGAAGTACTGCCTCACCCTGGAAACAGTCAAGGCGATCGCTGCCGCAGCCCATGCAGTAGCGACCGACAACGAGTGGAAAGTAAGCATTGCTATCGTAGACGATGGCGCCAATCTGCTTTATCTGGAACGGTTGGATGGCGCACAAATAGCCAGTGCCGAGGTGGCCCAGGGCAAGGCCAGGACCGCGATGCGTTACAAGCGGCCGTCCAGGGCCCTGGAAGAGGCAGTGGCGGGCGGGCGCACGGCGCTGGTCGCCGTGGGAGGTATCACGCCTTTGCAGGGCGCGGTTCCGCTTGTCTATGACGGAAACATCATTGGCGCTATCGGGGTTTCAGGCGTGTTGCCCTCCCAGGATGAGCAGGTCGCTGCGGCAGGCGCAAGCGTATTGTCTGCAATGACGCTGCAACGATGAGTGAGCAGGGTATCGCCCGAGCCGGAAATGGGGCGGTGCGTATGTCCGAGCCGGTTGGCCAGGGGCCGACAGAAGAGGCGTCCTGCGATCACACTCTCTCCGAAGCGATGCATCACGGTTTGTGCCTGTGCCAGGAATTTGCGCAGCGGGCAGATGAAACGTTCCCTTGTGGCGATGCCAGCGACGAGGGATGCTTCGGTTTGCAAAATAGTGAAGATTTCACATTGAATATGCCGCTTTCCCCACCAGGGAAAACCCAGGTTTTTTCAGTCGATGAAAGATGAACGCATGAATAAGACTGCTGCACACCCCGGCCCGCTGGCCGGTATGCGAGTGCTGGAGCTGGCGCAGATCATGGCAGGGCCGACCTGCGGCATGATGCTGGCCGACATGGGCGCAGATGTGATCAAGGTAGAGAAGCTGCCGGGTGGCGACGATTCGCGTGGCTACCGCGAGCCGCGCGTGAACGGGGTATCGGCCCCGTTCATGATCCTGAATCGCAACAAGCGCGGCATTGCGCTGAATCTCAAGCACCCTGACGGCCGCCGCATCCTGCTGCGCATGGTGAAGAACGCAGATGTGCTGACCGAGAATTACCGGCGCGGCACGCTGGAAAAGCTGGGTCTCGGTTACGATGTCTTGTCCGAGGTGAATCCTGGCCTGATCTATTGCGCGGTATCCGGTTACGGGCGTGAAGGACCGTATGCCGACAAGGGCGGCTTCGATCTGATCGCGCAGGGATGTGCCGGCCTGATGTCGGTGACGGGTGAGCCGGGGCGGCCACCGGCAAAAACCGGTAACTCGATTGCGGACATCAATGCCGGCATACTCGCGGTGGTCGGCATCACGGCCGCCTATGCGCACAAGCTGAAAACCGGGCGTGGCCAGGTCGTAGATACCTCCCTGATGGAGGCGGCCTTGCAGCAGACTTACTGGCATGCTGCCATCTATTTCGCCACCGGCGAATCCCCCGGACCGGCAGGTTCGGCCCATCTCCTTACCGCCCCCTATCAGGCATTTCGTGCCAAAGATGGCTGGATCAATATCGGCGGCGCTAACCAGGCTAACTGGGAACGCATTGCCGAAGTGATGGGCCATCCCGAGTGGCGCACCGATGAACGTTTCATCACCAACAGCGCACGCATGATAAATATCGAAGCGCTGACCGCCGCCATGAACGAGGTATTGGCAACGCGTACCAAGGAAGAATGGATAGCGGCATTCGATGCCGTTGGCGTGCCGGTGGGGCCCGTGCATTCTATAGGCGAGGCGCTGACCCATCCGCAGACGCTGGCGCGCAATATGGTGGTCGATCTCGAGCACCCGCAGGCCGGACCGACCAAGGCGCTGGGATGTCCCGTGCATTTTTCTGAAACGCCTACGCGCATAGACAGGCACGCCCCTATGCTGGGTGAGCATTCGCGCGAGCTGCTGAAGGAATACGGGTTCAGCAATAGCGAGATCGACAAGTTCGTGGCAGACGGTGTGATAGAGGAAGCGACGGCCATGCAGGAGTGACCGGCGTGCATCATGTCAAGCGAGGACGAATATGAGTGAAGGACAGGTCCATCTTTCGATACGTGACGGGATTGCGAGCATCGTCATAGACCGCCCGGAAGCGCGCAATGCGATGACCTGGTTCATGTACGACAGGTTAGCTGTAATCGGTGAGCACATCGCAAATGACCCGGCCGTAAAGGTAGCAACAATACGGGGCGAAGGCGGAGAAGCGTTTGTCGCAGGCACTGACATCGAACAATTCAAGGAATTTTCAGGGGGCGACGACGGTATTGCCTATGAAAAGAAAATTGACGAACGCATACGCTTGATCGAGCAGCTTCCCATTCCGGTAATTGCGATTGTTGATGGCTGGGCCATAGGTGGCGGACTCGCCATATCCGCAGCCTGCGATTTCAGGATAGCCAGTCCCAAATCATCCTTCGGCGTGCCGATCGCTCGCACCTTGGGCAATTGCCTGTCGATGGGGAACCTGACGCGTATCGTGGAAGCCTTCGGCGCAAGCCGCGCAAAGCGAATGCTGCTGCTTGCGGAAACCATCAGCGCAGAAGAAGCGAGATCCTGCGGCTTCGTGACCGAGATAGCCGAATCGGATCAGTTGGACAGCAAGGCAGCGGAGATGTGTGCCCGCCTGATGAAGCATGCGCCGGTCACGATGAGGGTGTCGAAGGAAGGAATACGCCGCGTAGTCAGTGAGGGTTTGCCGCCGGGAGAGGATCTGATAGCGGAATGTTATGCAAGCCGGGATTTCAAGATCGGGGTTGAGGCGTTCTTGAACAAAACCAAGCCACAGTGGACGGGGACGTGAGGCGGATGCGGCAGTGGCTTTAGCCCTTCATATCCTCTCCCCTTCACGGAGAGGATATGAGTTCAAGTACCAAGCCCGACCTTGCCGTTCCGCCATCCCCGGCTATCAGTATCCCAACTTTTTCAACACATCCGACAGCATCGTAATCATCTGGTCGATTTCGTCTTTCGTCACGTTCAGCGAAGGCATGAAGCGCAGCAATTCGGGGCGGGGCGAGTTCAGCAGCAGGCCGACCGGTTCCAGATCACGTGCAATATCAACGATCTGCGTGCCGATGGCATGACCGAGTTGCAGCGCGCGCAGCAGGCCTTCGCCGCGTTCGCCTTGCAGGCCATGCTTGGCACTCAGCTTGTTCAGTTCGGCGCTCAGGTAATGTCCCGTTTCCTGCACGCTTTGCATGAAACCCGGAGCGAGCAGGGTTTTCAGTACTGCGCAGCCCACTGCAGTCATCAGCGGATTGCCGTTGTAAGTGCCGCCCTGGTCGCCAGGTTCGAAGACGGCGAATTCTTCCTTGCATAGCAGTGCCGACAACGGCACACCACCACCAATCCCTTTACCCAGCGTCATCACGTCAGGTTCGATGTCGGAAAGCTGGTAAGCGAACAGCTTGCCGGTACGGCCGAAGCCGGTTTGTACTTCGTCGACAATCAGCAGGATGTTGTGCTTCTTGGTCAGGGCGCGCAGGCCTTGCATGAATTCGCGTGTGGCGGGAATGACGCCGGCTTCACCTTGCACAGGTTCCAGCATCACACCGACCGTGTTTTCATTGATCAGGGCTTCGACGCTGGCGAGGTCGTTCAGGGTCGCGTTTGGGACTGTCTCTTATAAACATCA
>JAEZLB010000059.1 GCA_023435945.1 Pseudomonadota bacterium
GCCTTCGAGATCCTGCGCAACAGGCGTGACTGGGACAATCCTGCCGATGCCGAATGTGCACAACGCCTGCTGGCGCAGCGCGAAACCCTGCTGAACAAGATGGAAGAGCTGGCACAGGCCGGACTGGGCAGCAAACGCATTCGTATCCATGGCGACTTCCACCTGGGCCAGGTGCTGGTGGCGCAGGGCGATGTGTACATCGTCGATTTCGAAGGCGAACCGGCACGCACGCTGGATCAGCGCCGCGAAAAGAACAGCCCCATGCGCGATGTGGCAGGTCTGCTGCGTTCCTTCGATTATGCCGCGGCCGTCGCCCGCAAGAGAGGGCAGGAAGACCTGGGCGATGCTGCCGAGGATCGCAAGCACCAGATTCTCGATGCCTATGTGCCCAAGTCACAGCAGACTTTCCTCAAGGCTTATCGTGAAGCAGCCTATGGCGCCCATCTGCCGGCACAGCAGGAAGCAGACGATGCGCTGCGTCGCATGTTCGTGCTGGAGAAGGCCGCCTATGAGATCTGCTATGAAGCCGCCAACCGTCCGGCCTGGTTGCCAGTGCCCCTGCATGGCATGGCACGCATGGTGGATCAGATGCTGCGCAGAGGATAAGGAGCTAACACATGGAAACTGTGATGGAAGAAGTGATCAGTGTGGAGCCACGCTTGCTGGACGCCGTATTGAACGGCCGGCTGGAGGATGCATTCGGATTTTTTGGTCCCCATAAAATCGGCGAAAAAACGATAATCCGCACCTTTCAGCCTGGTGCGCGTGGGGTGGATGTTCTTGTCCGCTCATACGCTAATGACGGTGAGGGTGAATTGCTGGGGTCGCTCTACAATGTCAATCAGAGCGGCCTGTTCGCAGGCGTGGTGCCCGCCTTGCCGAATGACCGCCAGTATCTGCTTCGCATCACCTGGCCGGGTGAGGATGGGTTCGATACGATCCAGTACACGGAAGATCCGTATCGTTTTGGGCTGCTGCTTGGGGAAGTAGACCTTTACCTGTTTGCCGAAGGCACGCATCGCGACCTGGGACGGGCGCTGGGCGCCAACCCCATGGTGATCGACGGCATCGCCGGCACGCGTTTTGCGGTGTGGGCGCCGAATGCAAGGCGGGTGTCGGTAGTCGGCGACTTCAACCAGTGGGATGGGCGCCGCCATCCCATGCGCCTGCGTTTCGAATCGGGTGTGTGGGAATTGTTCATTCCCAGGCTTGGACCCGGCACGCGTTACCAGTACGAGATCGTGGGTGCGGATGGCACGCTGCTGCCTTTAAAATCGGACCCGGTTGCACGCGCCACCGAAGCGCCACCATCCACTGCCTCAGTCGTAACGGCGGATCGGCCGATAACCTGGCACGATGCGGAATGGATGGCGACACGCGCCACGCGGCACCAACTCTCCGCACCCATCTCCATCTATGAAGTCCATGCCGGTTCCTGGCTGCGCTTGCTGGAAGAAGAGGGCCGCAGCCTGAACTGGCATGAGCTGGGTGACCGCCTGATTCCTTATGCGCTTTCCATGGGCTTCACGCACCTGGAATTTTTGCCCATCATGGAACATCCTTTCTGAGGTTCATGGGGATATCAGCCCCTTGCACTGTATGCGCCCACCGCGCGTTTTGGCACACCTGCGGCATTTGCTTCTTTCGTCGACCGCTGCCATCAGGCCGGGCTGGGCGTGATACTCGACTGGGTGCCTGCGCATTTTCCTTCCGATCCGCATGGTCTGGTGCAGTTTGACGGCACTGCCTTGTATGAACATGCCGACCCGAGAGAAGGGTATCACCAGGACTGGAATACACTGATCTACAACCTAGGCCGCAACGAGGTGAAGTCCTTCCTTATCGGCAGTGCACTGGAGTGGCTGGAGCACTATCACGTCGATGGCTTGCGCGTGGATGCGGTGGCATCCATGCTTTATCGCGACTACAGCCGGGCGCACGGAGAATGGGTGCCCAATGTGTACGGTGGTCGCGAGAATCTCGAGGCGATTGCTTTCCTGCGGCAATTGAACCAGATTGTGGCCGAGCGTTGTCCGGGCGCCATCATGATCGCGGAAGAGTCGACGGCCTGGCCCGGTGTATCGGCACCGGTGGAGCAGGGAGGTCTGGGTTTTCATTACAAGTGGAACATGGGCTGGATGCAGGATACGCTGAGTTACATAAAACAGGACCCGATTTTTCGCCAGTATCACCATAACAATGTGACCTTCGGGCTAATCTATGCCTACTCGGAAAAGTTCATTCTTCCGATTTCGCATGACGAAGTCGTACACGGCAAAGCATCGCTGTATGGCCGTATGCCCGGCGCGACGCCTGAGGTAAGGCTTGCCAACCTGCGTGCCTATCTCGGTTTCATGTGGGCCCATCCCGGAAAGAAACTGCTGTTCATGGGATGCGAATTCGGACAGAAGACCGAATGGAATCACGATGGTTCACCGCAATGGGAGTTGCTGGACGATCCGGGGCACCGAGGCGTGCAGCATCTGGTGCGCGACCTTAACCGCTTGTATTGCGCTGAGCCTGCTCTGCATAAAAAGGATCATGAGCATGAGGGTTTTCAGTGGGTGGTTGGCGACGATCAAGCTAACAGCGTATTTGCCTACGTGCGCAGGGGTGGATACGGCAGCGCACCTTTACTGGTAGTAATGAACATGACACCGGTGCCGCGTGAAAACTATCGCATAGGCGTACCGTCGGAATCGGAGGCCGTGCGCACCGAGTGGAAGGAAATTCCGAATACCGATGCCGGTGTTTATGGTGGATCCAATTTTCCTCACCCGGACCGTTATATTAGCGAACCCTACGGTAGTCATGGCATGGGGCAATCCCTTTTGATGAATTTGCCGCCCTTGTCCGTAGTGATACTTAAGCGTGCCAGTTGAGCATGGCGCTGGTCCCGTTTCCGCCACCCACCATAGAATCAGGCGCGCCTTATCCCTTGGGGGCAACGTACGATGGCGGCGGCACCAACTTTGCCGTGTTTTCCGCCCATGCGCACAAGATCGAAGTCTGCCTGTTCGATCACTCGGGCCGCCATGAAATCGCACGTTATGCGCTTCCGGAAAATACCAACGACGTATGGCATGGTTATCTGCCGGGTGTGCATGGCGGTGTGCTCTATGGTTACCGTGCCTATGGTCCTTATCAGCCTGAACGTGGACATCGCTTCAATCCGAACAAGCTGCTGAT
>JAEZLB010000060.1 GCA_023435945.1 Pseudomonadota bacterium
GCATAAAACTGCCCTGAACCATTTTTCTCCTGTCGCGGGGTGCTAAGAGCCGCATGCGAAGTAGTGAAACAGGGGGGAACCTTTACCGCTGATGGACGCTCATTAATTCCTGAGAGGAAGTTTTTCCTCTCACAGGGGAAAGAGCGGCAACAAGGAGGGCTTACCCCGGATATGACGAAGAGACCCTCCTGCTGGCGACTTATTCGTTATCCTTTTTCTTAAGAAGTGGTCGCTCTGCTTGATCCTTGTAGTTTTCTCAAGCCTGATATAGCTTGAGATCGATGTGTGAGCGCAGGGCCGCAATGCCTGCGCGGAGAAGCAAGCATGAAACTTCATGGCGTAGATAGACAGGAAATCGACAGCGATACCGGATTGGCCCGCACGCTGGCGAACGACCACATGGAACGTTACCGTGTAGTGCCGAAAACGGTAATGATCAATCAATGGCCGCAGGATCTGGACTGGATCATCATTGATGCCACCTATCCACAGCAGATCATGCGCCGTTTCGAATTGCTGCAACAACGTTCACACATGCTGATCGACCGGTTGCCGGACGAAGGTGTGTGCAGCGCGGAACGGGAGTTGCGCGATGCAGTAGTGGATTATCTTTTCAGCCGCTATCCTGCTTACTTCCGGCGCGAAGGCGATGTCGTGTTGTCGCTGCTGACTGGAATACGCATCGATGTGGGAACACAGGGTGCCGATCCGCTGGTGGCGCTGGCACTACTCGCGAGCGAGGATATGCTGATCTTGCTGCCACAGCGTCATGACTCGCAAGGGGACGGTGCCTACATGCTGAAGGCAGGCGCCTTGCTGTTTCCGAATGACTGGTCGCTGCGTAGTCACTTCAGCCAGCCGCAGCCAGATTCATCCGATCATGAAGCGCTGCAAGCCTGGGAGCGTGCGCGGAACAGGAGCCGCAAATCGGCGCGACTGGGAAAGACGCCGTATGAAATCCATGATGGTCATGTCTCGCATTACATGGAGCATTTCGCGAGCCGGGTGGATATGTTCTTTGCCCAGATGAAGCCGGGCATGCGTGCATGGCGCCGCAACTGGGGCATGCGCTTGACGGATGAACTATGCCTGCACAGTGATTTGCCGAGAGCTTCGTTGCCGCCACCGACGGCCGATAATTGGGAGTGCTATGGTTATCTTCGCTCCGAACATGAGGCCTTCATCAAGCTGCCCCGGAGCGGTGCAGTGATTTTTACAATCAAGACATATCTGTGGAAGCTTAGTGAGCTGGTGAAAAATCCGGTTGCGCTACAGGCATTACAAACAGCGAATGCCAACCTGGCTCCAAAAATGTTCGAGTACCGGCAGGAGAGCCTGCCGACATTTCGCGAGTTCCTGGCCAGATATCCCGCGTAGGCCACCACAATGACTGCAATCCCTACGCGCTATAAATCAAAGGGGTATTGATTCGTACGCCAAAGTGACGATTGAGTCGATGTCAGAGTTACTGCTATTGGCCTATCGACACGCCATAGTTATTGCATCCTGAGTGCTTAGGCTTTAGCCCCACTTTAGGGCGGCTGCCGGGCGGAAGAAGACACTCGATAAGTAGTTTTATCTTGGGTCAGCCATAGGTTCATAGCCGTCAGTTGGGTGACTTCCATTCTTTGCGCAAAAGGGCGTACTGCATCGTGTCTTCATAGACAGGCCTTCCTTCATGGTCATTCTTGAAAGTCACAAACTCCTTGAACACTCCTTCTAGACGCATACCCAGCTTTTCACACAACCTCGCAGATGGATGGTTGGTGGTCTCTACGTATGCGTAAAGACGACGGGCTTTCTTCACTGAGAAGAGATGATTCACAAGAGCTGTCGCTGCCTCAATTGCGTATCCCTGGCCAGAAAAGCGCGGATTCAGGTTCCAGCCTATGCTGAAGGTGCCATCACTGAACGGGTCCTCTTCAGGCTCTACGAATAAGTCACCGATGAGCGCTCCGGATTCCTTCAGGCAGATGCCCATGTATTTTTCTTCCGCAGCTCGCTTTATCACCTCGGCCTGCGCGGCCTTAATATCGGCAAGCGCAAGGGATAGAAAGCAACTAGCCGTTGGTGTGTGTAGATACTCGAACAAGTGGGCTGCATCTTGTGCCATGAATCTTCTCAAGACAAGGCGTTCGGTTTCGATGTAACTCATCATTCAATTATTGCATCTGCGAGAACGTAGAGAGCAGCTTTGGGCCGAAAGCTGCTACTCAGGAACAGGGCGAATCCGCCTTTGCTCAGATAAATATAGCGAATTCGCATAAAAAGGCCCGGCCTCATAGAGAGGCTAGGCCATTTTATCTACGTTGGCCTAAAAATAGGCCAATAGCATGAACTATGTCATTCCAGTTGCAGAACGATGGTGCGCGTTGCAATTACTGTGGCGGCCTACGCCCCGCCTCGTCCTGAAATTCACAAAAGAAGATTATGTTTTCTTGCGCAGTAGCCCCAGCAGGGAGTCGATGGCATCCACCAGTGGTTGCGCCTTGGATAAATCGTCGAGTGAGCTGGCCAGTGCGATCAGCATGAGGCGCACGTGATCGGCGTTGACGGGGCGGGCGGTCAGAGCGGCATCGAGATGACGATAATGGCGCTGCACTGCCTGGTTGTCGCCAAAATGCTTTTCCGCATGACGGATGATGTGACGTACCAGGTCGTCTGGCCTGGCGGCAGATGCGACCTGATCAACCGGTGCAGGACGATTGCCGTCCATTTCTGCCTTGACCCATTCCCAGTAACCCAGGCGGGTTGCATCATGATTGATGGCATCTCGCCATCTTTGTACTGGATACTTGGGATGTTCGCCCCATAAGCCACCGAACTGCTTTGATAACTCTAATGCTAAGGGATCCACTTCCGATTCTCTATTGGCTGTTGTGGCGACCAGTACCCTAGGTGAATCCTGGGGTGCAGCATCCTCAACGGCTTGAGGACAGATTCCGCAGTATAACGTCTGATGGCTGCACCCGGCACTTCCTTTATTGCCAATTCACTGCTTATTTTCATTGTTTATGGTGTATCTGATAAGCTTCCCGGCTGAGATAAGTTCTTATTGATCGGGGTGATACCTAATGAGCGAGAAGCAAGTACAGAGCGACTTGCAGGCGCTGCGCGAAATCGTGCGCCAGTTTGTCGATGAACGGGACTGGGACCAGTTCCACACGCCGAAGAATCTGGCCTGTGCCTTATCGGTGGAAGCGGCGGAATTGCTGGAGCCTTTCCAGTGGCTGGAAAAAGGCACGGCACAGGAACTGGACGAGGCTGCGCGAATACAAGTAAGGCATGAAATGGCGGATGTGCTGACTTACCTGATACGGCTGGCCGACAAGCTCGATGTGGACCTTTATCAGGCAGTGCTGGAAAAAATGGCCATTAATCGCGCGAAGTATCCGGCTGAACGTGTGCGTGGCGATGCACGCAAGTACAACGCTTATCCCGAAGAGGGTAGCAGGCCAGAATGATTTTCCCGCATTGATAAATTATTAATCCCGGTGCCCTCGCAGAGAAAAAGATGCACGCTGAAGATTTACAGCAGTTAACCACGCAAACCATGCCTTACGGGAAATACAAGGGGCGCGTGCTGGCAGACTTGCCCGGTCATTATCTCGGGTGGTTTGCACGGCAGGGGTTTCCGCAAGGGCAGTTGGGTCGCTTGCTGGAATTGATGTATGAACTCGACCATAATGCCCTGCGCCATCTCCTGGACCCGCTGCGGCAGCATTCGCGTTAAATGTCCTGACACCTTTGCCCGTTCTTCCGGTGTTTGCATGATGTTTTTCATGCTTCAGATTCCCTCCGCTTTGCGCAACCAAAGGCATCCGTTCCACTCCAATTTGTTTTAAGCAGCTTTCGCAAGGCGCATGGCACCTTGGCAGATGGTGGCTTGATAAATAAGAGTAAGGAGCAGCCTGTGACTCCTGTCTGGTTTGCCAGGAGTTTGTAGGCTGCTTGTTCATTCCCTGGAGGGACTATGTACCAACTTCACTCCACTGTGCTGGCCGCCGTACTGGCTGGCATCATGGCAACATCGGCGCATGCTGCGCCCGAATCGTCCGGATCCGTTCCTGCAGCGCAAGGTAAAAATATGCAGGAAGAAAAGCCGGCATCGTCATCGGGCTCCAAGGCTGCCACCACAACGGGGAAAACAGGCGACGCAGCAAGCAGCGGCACCAGCCAGGCAGATTGCCCGCCCCTGATGAACCAAAGCGCCGCAGAGCGGATAGCTCCTTCAGGACCAGTGGGTACATCCGGCAGTACTGGGGTAGAAGGAGGCGGTACCGTTGGCTCAACCGGAGAAACGCGCGCTTCCACGACGTCAGGTGCAACCGGTACTACCGGGGAGGCGGGAGGGTATTCCGCCGATGCCTCCGGTTCCGTCACGACCACTGGCAGCACAGGTGATGCTCCCTCGTCTGCCATCGAGTGCCAGCAGGATATGACGGGCGCTACCACTGGCAATCCGCAGAGCGGCACGAATAAAAGCAGTGAGGACAAGCAAGGCAAATAAGTAGCGCAGCATGAAATGCTGCCCCGGCACATGAGTTTTTTAGGCTGAGAAAGAAGGCGCCTGGAACAATAGCTGTCTTTTTATAAAGACGTCTTCTTTTGTCCAAGGATTTTCAGTTCCATTACTTTTCCGAAGCAAAACCGCTATGATGCGGAATCTTGCTCGGGAGATAATGTGATCTGGTTCGCAACATATATCGTGGCAGGCGCCTTCGTCGGGATACTGGCCGGCATGCTGGGCATAGGCGGCGGCATGACACTGGTACCCATTCTCGCTGCCTTGTTTGCCGCCCAGGCATTTTCACCTGACTACATCGTGCATCTGTCGCTGGGCACAGCGATGGCTTCCATCGTGTTTACTTCCGCGTCCGGCGTGCGTGAACATCACCGGCTGGGCGGTGTTGATCTGCATATCGTCAAACGCATGTCGCCGGGCCTGGTGCTCGGCAGTCTGTTGTCGACCCTGGCTGCGGGATGGATTCCTCAATCGCAGCTGGCGCTGGCGTTTTCCGTGATCGTGTATGCAGGCGCCACGCAAATGATCCTGAATCGCAAGCCGGCAGCAGCACGTCCCTTGCCCGGTATGCCTGTGCTGTTCTTGCTGGGCACAGTAATAGGCATCATCTGCGGCCTGGTATCGGCGGGCGGGGCTTTTCTGACCGTACCTTTCATGCTGTGGTGTGGCGTGCCGCTGACCACCGCCATCGGTACCGCCGCAGCAATGGGCATCCCGGTTGCCATGGTGGGCAGCGCCGGCTACATCATTTCAGGATGGCAGGTGCCGGGATTACCACCTGATTCCCTCGGTTTTGTCTCCCTGGTGGCGCTGGCAGGGCTGGTAACCGGCAGCATCATGACCGCGCCGGTAGGTGCACGCCTGGCCCACCGTTTGCCAGTGGTGACGCTCAAGCGCATTTTCGCCTTATTGCTATACATCCTTGCCACGAAGATGTTGTTCACCTATGTCTGACATTTCCCGACAACAAGGGAGGAAAGGATGCGGCAGACCCGACCTGCCGCACCCTGTTGTGCTCTTGGGCGGCAATATTTACTGATGCCGCTTTCCTAATTTGCTGGTCGGCCGGTCTGCCGTCGCATGACCTGGCGCATGGCATAACCTCCTGCCAGTACTGCGCCCGCTGTCAGCAACATGGTGGTCCCGGGCATGCCTTTGGCGGTATTGACAGCAAAATCCCGCGCCCTGGACTTGAGCAGTACGATGCGCCGCTTGCTCATTTGCGCACCCAGTTCAGGCAGGCGTTCGGGAATCAGGCGTTCGGCATCGGGGAGTAGCGTAGTTTCTTCATCGGCCACATGATGTATGACATCCCGCATCAGCTCCATGAAAGTCTGGTCATAGGCAGGATGGGTCGGTTCCATGCGCCGCAGATCGGCGATCAGTCTTTTCATTTCCTCGTGTTCCGGAATGCTTTTCTCGACCAGCGCATTGTCAACCGGTCCCCCTCGCATGGCAGGATAAAAAATTTCCTCTTCTAACTGGGCATGAATCTCCAGGGCAAGACTGGCGGCATTTACCAGGTCCCGGTTTTTTTCCGGGTGGTGCTGCATCTTTTACTGATGAAAGATGGTCAAGATATGCGGGTGGT
>JAEZLB010000127.1 GCA_023435945.1 Pseudomonadota bacterium
TCCAAGGCGCGTTTCGAATTCCGCTGGGAAGATCAGTTCAATCTGGGCCTGGATCCGGACAAGGCACGCGAATTCCACGATGAAACTCTGCCCAAGGATTCTGCCAAGGTCGCACACTTTTGCTCGATGTGCGGTCCGCATTTCTGCTCGATGAAGATCACGCAGGATGTGCGCGAATACGCCGAGAAGCAAGGCATCTCGGAAGTTGAAGCGCTGAAAAAAGGTATGGAAGTGAAGGCTGTGGAATTCGTGAAGAAGGGCGCCGAAATCTACAGCAAACAGTAATCATTATTTATCACTGAGTTATGGCTACATTGGATATCGAACTTAATGGCGAGCCTTATCGCATGGAGAATGGCGCCACCCTGCAAGATCTTGTGGCGGCGCTGGATCTGACCGGCAAGGCCTTGGCGGTAGCGGTAAACCGGCAAGTAGTGCCGCGCCAGCAATGGAGCGAACGCTCCCTGCAGGCGGCGGACAAGGTCGATATCGTCCGCGCAATTGGCGGAGGTTGAGCCAACTAGGGCTGAAGGAGAGGCAGGTTTTATCTCTCCTTCAGCCCTTCTTCAATTTGGAGAAACATATGGATGCAAAAGACAATGCCGCAGTAACTGATAGCGGCTTGACCATAGCCGGCAAGACTTATCGTTCCCGCCTCTTGGTTGGCAGCGGCAAGTACAAGGACCTGGAACAGACCCGCCTGGCGACCGAAGCCTCGGGGGCCGAGATCATCACGGTGGCAATCCGCCGCGTGAATATCGGGCAGGACCCGAACGCGCCCAGCCTCCTGGATGTGGTACCGCCTTCGGCGTACACCATTCTTCCCAATTCAGCTGGGTGTTATAACGCGGACGATGCCGTGTACACACTGCAATTGGGGCGTGAACTTTTGGGCGGTCACAAACTGTGCAAACTGGAAGTGCTGGGCGACGAAAAGACGTTGTTCCCCAACATGCCGGAAACCATCAAAGCTGCTGAGAAACTGGTCAAGGACGGATTCGACGTGATGGTGTACTGCAGCGACGATCCTATCCAGGCCCGCATCCTGGAGGAAATCGGTTGCGTGGCGGTGATGCCGCTGGCTTCGCTGATCGGCTCCGGCATGGGTATCCTGAATCCGTGGAACCTGTCGCTGATCATCGAACAGTCCAAGGTGCCAGTGCTGGTGGATGCAGGCGTGGGTACCGCATCAGACGCGGCGATTGCGATGGAACTGGGTTGCGATGGCGTGCTGATGAATACTGCGATTGCCGGCGCACAGGATCCTATCCGCATGGCACGTGCAATGCGGTTGGCAATCGAGGCGGGACGCGAAGCCTATCTTGCCGGACGTATTCCGAGAAAATTCGTTGCATCGCCTTCATCGCCAATGGCAGGGCGCGTAGTCGGATGATGAAACCTGCTGTGCTGGTTTTTGCCGGTGCGGATCCCGGCGGTGGCGCAGGCATACAGGCCGACAACCAGGCCATTGCCGCGCTCGGCGCGCATCCGCTGACGGTGATTACGGCGCTGACGGTGCAGGACAATGACCGCGTCTTCTCGGTACACCCGGTTTCAGTGGATCTCTTGCAGCAGCAGGCGCAGGCGCTGATCAAAAAAATACCGGTGACTGCCGTCAAAATAGGCATAGTCGGCAACGCGGACAATGCAAAGGCCATTGCCGGAATCATCAGTGCGCTGAAGGGACATAATCCTGCGCTACCGGTCGTGCTTGACCCGGTACTGGGCAGTGGTCATGGCGACAGCCTGGCAGTGGGGAATGCGGTGAAGGCCTTGTCGCCCTTGTTTGAACTGGCGACGCTGATTACGCCCAATTTGCCGGAAGCGCAGGCACTCTGTGACGGTGAACGTCTTGCCGAGGTGCAGGTGCGGCATTTGCGTCGTCTTGGATGCGAGCATGTGTTGATCAAGGGCGGTCATGGCGCACCTGATGGTAATGTGGTCAATACATGGTACGCATTCGCGCACGCGCGTAGCTGGACCTGGCCGCGTTTGCCGGGAGAGTTCCATGGCAGCGGCTGTACGCTGGCTTCCGCAATTGCCGCGTTGCTGGCGCAGGGGCGGAACATGGAAGAGGCGCTGGACGCAGGGCAGATTTATACGCAGCGCGCGTTGGAGCGTGCTTACGCCATTACAGAAGGGCAGTTGATGCCCGATCGAATTGAAGCAATAAAGGAATGAACATGAAAGGTTTGTACATCGTCACCCCGGACTGGGATGAAACCGAAAAGCTGGTTGTTGCGACGGAGGCGGCATTGAAGGGTGGTGCGGCGCTGGTGCAGTACCGTCACAAGACTGCCTCCCCCGAGCTGCGCAAGGAGCAGGCCGGCAAGCTGCTAGCCTTGTGCCGCCAGTACAATCGTCCGCTGATCATCAATGATCATATCGAACTCGCGCTAGAACTCGGCGCTGAAGGTATTCATGTCGGCGGCACCGATGCATCGGTAGCAGAAGCCAGAAAACGCGTGGGTCCGGGCATGATTGTCGGCGCTTCCTGTTATGACTCGCTGGATCGCGCGCGCATGTCGCATGAGGCAGGTGCCAGCTACATCGCTTTTGGCGGTTTTTATCCATCCCGGGTGAAGAAATATGATTTCAAGACGCCTTACGATATCGTCACCCGTGCCAAGGAGCAGATTCCGCTGCCCGTCGTGGTGATCGGCGGCATGACGCCGGACAATGCCGTACCGTTGATCGAGGCCGGTACCGACATGGTGGCGGCCATCAGTGCTGTCTACATGACGGACGATCCGCAAGCTTCTGCTCAGGCATTTATTGAGCGCTTCTAATCGCCGGTTGGCGCAAGATGGAATTCCTGCACGATTTCCATCCCGCGCATTTTCTCCGCTAGCCTGATGATGTTGTCGGGGTTGTGAGTCTGGATCACCGTCTGGTATTCAAACTTGCGGCCCTGATCCGTCAGGCGGTAACCGAGGCTGGCGATGGAGAAACCGTGTTCCTTGAGCAGCGCTCGTATCTCAGGCTCGGGCATCGCGTTATTCCGATCAAACGAAACGCTGTAATGCGAAAAATGTTCGGCTGGCATGCGTGCTTCGATATAGCGGAATATCGACAAAATGCCGAATGAGAACAGGCAGGCCACGATGGCAGGGAAATAAAAGCCTACACCAATCAAGGTTCCTATTGCCGCCGTTATCCAGATGGATGCCGCAGTCGTCAGTCCGCGCACGCTGAAGTTTTCCCGATAAATCACCCCCGCGCCCAGAAAGCCAATCCCGGTCATGATGCCTTGCGCCATGCGCGTGGGGTCAAGGGTATGCGTGGTCCCCGGTATCCACTTGTGCTGGAAGACGGAAATCAGCATCAGCAGGCTGGAGGCCAGACAGACCAGAGCATGGGTGCGAAAACCGGCCGGGCGTCCGTGGAAGCTGCGCTCCAGTCCAATCAGGCCACCGGCCGCGACAGCACCAGCCAGGTTAATGAGTATGGTCAGGTAGTCGGGATCAAGATGGTCTATCACGATCTATATAACTTTCAATTATATTTTTTGATTTTATTTGCTTTAAATAAATATAACGCAGTTTCTTGATCGAGGATGGGGCCATCACAAATTTTGTGCAGAAATGTAGGGATGTCGATACATGCGAAGACGAGAAATCGGAGAGATCCTGCAGCAGCCAATATCCGGTGCAGGGATATAATCTCGGGATGCAAAATCTTCTTCTTCACCTCAATGCGGAGCAATTAGCCGCAGTCACCTTGCCGCCCCAGTCTGCCCTGATCCTCGCGGGCGCCGGTTCCGGAAAAACGCGCGTACTGACAACTCGTATCGCCTGGCTGATCCAGACCGGGCAGATTTCACCGGCCGGTGTGCTGGCAGTGACTTTTACCAACAAGGCCGCCAAGGAAATGTTGTCGCGCCTGTCTGCAATGTTGCCTATCAATACACGTGGCATGTGGATAGGTACTTTTCACGGCTTATGCAATCGCCTGTTGCGCGCGCATTACCGTGATGCGGCCTTGCCCCAGACTTTCCAGATCCTGGATTCGCAGGACCAGCTATCCGCCATCAAGCGCCTGCTGAAGGGGTTGAATGTCGACGATGAGAAGTACCCGCCGCGCAACCTGATGTACTTCATCAACGGCGCGAAAGAGCAAGGCTTACGTTCATCTGAAGTGGAAGCCAACGACGATTACAACCGCAAGTTCGTCGAACTGTATGCGGCTTACGAAGACCAGTGCCAGCGTGAAGGTGTGGTGGATTTCGCAGAACTGCTGCTGCGCACTTATGAGCTGCTGTCGCGCAACCAGCCTTTGCGCGAGCATTATCAGGCACGGTTTCGCCATATCCTGGTCGACGAATTCCAGGATACCAACGACTTGCAGTACAAATGGCTGAAGCTGATGGCAGGTCAGCACAATGCCGTGTTTGCGGTCGGTGACGATGACCAGAGCATTTACGCATTCCGCGGCGCGAATGTGGGCAACATGTCCGCTTTCGAGCGTGATTTCAAGGTGCAGAACCTGATCAAGCTGGAACAGAATTACCGCTCCCATGCGCACATTCTGGATGCTGCTAATACGCTGATCGCCAACAACAGCCGTCGTCTTGGCAAAAATCTGCGTACCGACGCCGGTCATGGCGAGCTGGTACGCGTGTATGAGGCCAGCAGCGATATCCAGGAAGCGAACTGGATCATCGAGCAGATAAAGGCACTGATCAACGAGGGCGCGGCACGCAGCGAAATCGCCGTGCTGTACCGTTCCAACGCGCAATCACGCGTGATCGAGCATGCATTGTTTACGGCGGGCATGCCGTATCGTGTTTATGGCGGCCAGCGCTTCTTCGAGCGTGCCGAGGTCAAGCATGCGATCGCCTATCTGCAGCTGATGGACAATCCGCATAATGATTCCGCTTTCCTGCGCGTGGTGAATTTCCCGGCGCGAGGTATCGGCGCTCGTTCGCTGGAGCAGTTGCAAGATGCCGCCAAACAGTATGGTTTGTCGTTATATGCGGCGGTTCCCTATGTGGCGGGCAAGGCCGGTTCTTCGCTGAATGCTTTCGTCAAACTGATCGAAGGCACTCGCTTCGAGACCCAGCACTTGCCGCTACGTGAAATGGTGAAGATAGTTATTGAGCGTAGCGGTTTGATGCTGCATTACCAGTCCGACAAAGACGGCGCGGATCGTATTGAGAACCTGGAGCAGTTGGAAAATGCTGCCACGCTATTTGTGAATGAAGAAGGTTTTGGCATGGCTGCACCTGCTTTGGCCGGACCCCAAAGCGAAGCGCAGGCAGGTATTGCGATTGTGCTGGACGATGGCACTGAGATCATCGATGCCGATGCCGCCCTCAACACCATCATGTCGCCCTTGTCAGCCTTCTTGTCGCACGCCTCGCTGGAAGCCGGCGATAACCAGGCGCAGGCGGGTCAGGATGCGATACAGCTGATGACCGTGCATTCGGCCAAAGGCCTGGAATTCGATACGGTCTTCATCACCGGACTGGAAGAGGGGTTGTTCCCGCATGAGAACAGCGCCAAGGAGCAGGATGGGTTGGAAGAAGAGCGGCGTTTGATGTACGTGGCCATCACGCGTGCGAAAAAGCAGTTGTTCCTGACGCTCGCGCAAACGCGCATGCTGCATGGGCAGACGCGTTACAACGTGAAATCACGCTTCCTTGACGAATTGCCGGAAGAAGCCCTGAAGTGGCTGTCGCCGCGCGTGCAGCATCATTGGTTCGGCCATCAGCCGCGTGCTGCCTGGGATGATGTGGATGAAGTGGCAGCGAATCAGGTGGCGCAATCCTTCAGCAAGAAGGATATCGGCTGGCGTATCGGAGAAAGTGTCATGCACGCCAAGTTCGGCGAAGGCGTTATCGTCAATATCGAAGGCGGTGCTGGCAATGCGCGTGCCAACATCAATTTCGGCCGCCACGGCATGAAATTGCTGGATCTGGGGATCGCCAAGCTGGAGAAGGTGGCATCCTAGTCAGGCGCTGCTTGCCAGGAGTCGCCCAAGGTATTCATGCATCAATCCGAAGCTCGTCCTTGCTGAGCGAATGTTCAGCAAGGGCGTTATCGGTCGGGGCGAAATCATTCGCTTTCCTGTTCCGTGATCAGCACATCCAGCGCGATGTCATGTGGGTCTGCGCCGAAGTTCGCCTGCAGGCAGCTATAGGCAATGCCGATAGCCTTCGGCCGTGGCGCCTGTGCCAGGGTCCGGTCGTAATAACCGCCGCCGTAACCCAGCCGGAAGCCTTGTTCATTGAATCCCACGCAGGGAATCAGTAATGCATCGGGATTGACGAATTGCGGATCGGGGGGCACCGCAATGCCGTATTTATCCACCACTACCGGGT
>JAEZLB010000177.1 GCA_023435945.1 Pseudomonadota bacterium
ACTACCATGAAGAAAATATTTATCCCTCTCCTGATCGCCCTATCACTCTCGGCCTGCTCGATTCAGCGCGCCGACTTACCCGCCTCCTTTCTAGGCGGGCCTATGCCATCAGAGGAAGCGGATCGCACTATTGAAATTTTTCCGCATACCAAATGGGTAAATGTCACCGGCGGTGAAATCATCAGGTTCGTGATGGATGGCAAGGATTTCGGCTGGACATTCGATGCCGCTTACGGGCCTAGCTCTTACGATTTACGAAGAATTGCACCAGAAGGATTTGTAGATCGCCCCATAACCGTCTACGTTGCCCCCGACCCCAGGAATGGTGGTGACGATAGCGAACTGGCTAACTAGATGCGTGCTTACTCTATAGGCATTTCAGCGACTCGCCGGAGAATCTCTCGGCATTTCATAAGCTTATGAAATATTCGTCCCTGAAGAATGAGCGACTTATCGCCCCCCTTGTCGGCGTTACCTTAACTGGTAACGATTGATGAAAGCGCTTGAAAAAGCTGGACAACAAAAAGCCCAGTCAATTGACTGGGCTTTTTGCTTGAATCTTTTGGGGTGGCTGATGGGACTCGAACCCACGACAACAGGAATCACAATCCTGGACTCTACCAACTGAGCTACAGCCACCACTGGATATTTTTCGGCTTGCACCGAAGAAGCTCGTCATTATACAAATTTCGGCAATAACTGGCAATCAATTATGCATCAAAGATTTTCTGCCTTCCCTTATCCATAGCGATAGCGCTTAACGCTTGAGCGAATCGCGGATTTCGCGCAGCAGCACGATCTCTTCCGGGGTGGGCGGCGGAACGGCCGGTTCCGGGGCAGGTTCGCCATTACGCTTCACTTTGTTGATAAGGCGTACCATCTGGAAAATGATGAAGGCCAGGATCAGGAAATTCAGGGCGACCGTCAGGAAATTGCCATACGCCAGCACTGCACCGCCTGCCTTAGCCTGAGCCAGCGTCAGCCCGAATGCCTGTCCATTCAAAGGAATGTAGTAGCTGCTGAAATCCATTCCGCCGAAAATGGTACTGACAGCGGGCATGATCACATCGTTAACCATTGAATCGACTATCTTGCCAAAAGCAGCGCCAATAATGACGCCGACCGCCAGGTCGATCACATTCCCCCTCATCGCGAAACTTTTGAACTCTTTCATCATGCTCATTTTTGTCTCCTTGTCACCCTACATCACTCGCAGTGAGCGAAATTATAGAGCTGGTGTCCAAATTCATTCTGCAAATCTCGTTGCGCAAGGAACAGATTAACGGAACGAGCATGCCCCGGGCACAAGCAGCCAGGGCGGAGCAATCGAAAGAGGTCTATTGAACAGAAAACAGGGAACACGCTGCGCTTATCCTGCATGCGTCATCAAGGAACCGCGCACTTATTAAGTCAGAAACACATCACAGCCGACATCTTTTCATTCAGGAGAGATCATGAACGACAAGCCCTCACCTGTGCCGGACCCGGAACTCATCGAGTATGCGCAACAAATTTTTCACCTGGTGCGTGGCGGCGACACGGAAAAACTGGGGCCCTTGCTGGATAAGGGACTGCCAGCCAACCTCCGGAACCAGAAAGGCGACAGCCTGCTGATGCTCGCTACTTATCACGGCCACTTGGGCACCACCCGCTTATTGCTGGAACACGGTGCCGACACCGAACTGCTCAATGACCGCGGGCAAACGCCGCTGGCGGCGGCGGCCTTCCAAGGCAATCCGGCCATGGTGGAACTGCTGCTGGATCATGGGGCCAATATTGAAGGCGCGGGCCCGGATGGCCGGACTGCGCTGATGATGGCGGCGATGTTCAACCGCACAGACATCATCAACCTGCTGCTGCAACGCGGCGCCAGGCTGGATGCCAGGGATGCCAACGGCCTGAACGCACTGGGCGCCGCACGCGTGATGGGGGCGCACGATGCAGTGGCCCAGTTGGAGCAAATTCAGGGTTGACCTTCTATGGGGTGGCGGGGAATATCTGCACTCCCCGCCGGAACAGACGGCAGGCGATCCTTACGGAATCATCGCCAGGATACGACTCATGTATTCGCGGCACGCCTCGGGAGATGCATAAGCATTCTGAATGCATGTCCCTCGGGGCCCTTCAAATCCCCGCGGTACCGGCAATTCGAATATCACATTATTGGGAATATAGTCCTGTAGCATGGCATGAATGCGAGGCCATTCGTCCTCGATTTCCCGCGCAAAATCTTCCGTGCTTAATGCGGTCAGCGTTTCCAACGGCGTCCTGTCACGGCTTAGCGGATATTCACCGGGATAGGGAGAGGAGATGGTCGCATTCTGTATGGTCCAGCTGCGAGGCTGCATTGCTGTGGCAGCTCGGGTGCCGGCGGTACGCGGAGGCTGATCATAAGCCTCGATGATGAAACTCATACTGCCATTGGGAACAGTACGAGTATCGAACTCCACCCAGGCACGCAACTGGTCGGGATCGACATTTAATCGTGCATACGGACGCCCGCCAGCGGCAGGCAAGAGCTCTGCATTCCTGATGCCCTGCCCTTCAACTTCCAGCCTGGCACGATTGGACAAGACCGCGCCATCTGCGGGAACCACGGTAGCCACCACCGTAAAATCGTTCTGCCCGCCATTGCCATTCGCTGACGGACCAGAAGACGCTATGGAACCGGCGCCAGTTTGTGCTCCATCACTCATTTGAAAACCACCTGATTCAGCACCGCCACTACTACCACCGCCCCCACACGCCGACAAACTCATGCTTAAGCTCAGCGCCAACACAGCCATCTTTTCAATACGCATAAAACACCTCATCAAAACCGCTTTTCTCCGGGAATTACTTTGATACCAGAGAAGAAAGCCTGTTCCTAAGGCAATTCAATGAGTATTGACAGGTATTAAAGCGACGGCAGCTTCCACAACCCTGAACGTTGGATAGCGCGCGAACATTGGATAAAGGCTTCTTCGACCTTGACGATAATGATGGTACGCGGCTCGGGGCGGGAAAAACGTGCGAGCAGATCCTGCGAGACGCTGACATAAGCTTTGCCGCTTACGCGCAGCAGATCCGGTGTGCCCGGAACAAAAAAGGTCAACGCAAGCTGCGGATTCACGACCAGATTGCGAAGGCTGTCATTGCGTCCATTCGCACCCCGCTCCGGAATAAGCAGCGTCTTTTCATCTGCCACCTGCACAAAACCGCTTTCATCGCCC
>JAEZLB010000190.1 GCA_023435945.1 Pseudomonadota bacterium
CTCGGCATCCACAATTGTTCCGATGACTCGGCCTGTCAGTTTGCCGTTGTCTATTTCCAGCACATTGGAATGCGTATAGTCCAGCGCCAGCCGGGATCTCATGCGGTCGGTAAAGAAGGTGAAGCCGCCTGAAACCAGCAGGGTTTTGAGTCCAGCCTGCTTCACGGCAGCCAGCAGGGTTTCTGCGCCCGGAGAAAGGCGCAGGCGCTCGTCATAAACACGCTGCAGCGCCGATGCATCCAGGCCCTTGAGCAACGCAACGCGCTTGACAAGGCTCTGGCGAAAATCCAGTTCGCCGCGCATGGCAGCTTCGGTGATTTCCGATACCTGGGGTTTCAGGCCCTGCATGTCCGCGATTTCATCGATGCATTCTATGGTGATCAGCGTGGAGTCCATATCCATCACCAGCAGCTTGAAATCGGATAGCTTGCGGCCAGGTTCGATGAAGGCGTAATCGAGTTTGGCTGCGAAACAGAGCGGGTCGATTTCCTGCCTGAGCGCATCGGCATAATCCACTCCCTCGCAGCGCCAGACATGCTCGGAAATTTGCTCGGTGCGCCGAGCCTCAACAAGCGCACCTATATTCGGAATGCTGGCGGGATCGGCTTGCGGGCCTTGCAGTATCAGGTTCATGAAATACTTATGCGTTGAAAATTTGCAGCATTCTAAGCCACCAGCGAGCGTATCGTGGATTTCACCTGGCCCACGCGGCTGGCCAGATCGGGCATGGCCGCCATGATACGCAGCTTGTCCTGCCCATTCAGGCGGATGTGCTTGTTCTTTTGTATCAGCTCGATGATGCGCATTGCATCAATCGGTGGATTCGGTATGAACTGCAGCGTGGCCGCTTCCGCATGGGCATCGATTTTACTGATGCCTGCCTGTTTGGCCGCGATGCGCAGGCGATGGGTTTCGATCAGGGCACGGGCAGCCTCAGGCAGCTTGCCGAAACGGTCAATCAGCTCTTCCTGCAGATTGTCTATGCCATCCACGGTGTCGCAATTGGCCAGGCGCTTGTACAGGGACAGGCGTTCATGCACATCGCGGCAGTAGTCACTGGGCAGCAGGGCAGGCACGTGCAGGTTGATTTCGGTCGTCGTGGACAAGGGGGCTGCGAGGTCGGGTTCCTGGCCTTTTTTCAGCGCGCGTACCGCTTCCTTCAGCATGTCCGAATAGAGCTGGAAACCGATTTCATGCATTTCACCTGACTGGCTTTCACCCAGTACTTCACCGGCACCGCGGATTTCCAGGTCGTGCATCGCCAGATAAAAGCCGCTGCCCAGTTCTTCCATTTGCTGGATGGCTTCCAGACGCCGTTGTGCCTGTTTGGAAAGTCCCTGTATGTCATTCACCAGCAGATACGCATACGCCTGATGATGCGAACGGCCGACGCGGCCGCGCAACTGATGCAATTGCGCCAGGCCGAACTTGTCGGCGCGGTGCATGACGATGGTATTGGCTGACGGTACGTCGATGCCGGTTTCAATGATGGTAGTGCAGAGCAGGATGTTGTAGCGCTGCGTGACGAAATCGCGCATCACGCGTTCCAGTTCGCGCTCATGCATCTGGCCGTGTGCGATGCCGATACGCGCTTCCGGCAGCAGGGCTTCCAGTTTGGCCTTGCGGTTTTCTATGGTTTCGACTTCATTGTGCAGGAAGTACACCTGTCCGCCACGTTTCAGTTCACGCAGGCAGGCTTCGCGTATGACGGAGTCGTCCTCGCGCCGCACGAAGGTCTTGATTGCCAGCCGTTTCTGCGGCGCGGTGGCGATAATCGAAAAATCGCGCAAGCCTTCCAGCGCCATGCCGAGGGTGCGTGGAATCGGCGTGGCGGTCAGCGTCAGCACGTCCACTTCGGCACGCAGCGCCTTGAGTGTTTCCTTCTGGCGCACACCGAAGCGGTGTTCCTCATCAATGATGACCAGGCCCAGTCGCTGGAACTTCGTTTCGGGGGAGAGCAGCTTGTGGGTGCCGATCACGATGTCGATGGTGCCGTCGGCCAGGCCCTTGATCGCCTGCGTGACTTCCTTGCCGGTCCTGAAACGCGACAGTTCGGCAATGCGTACCGGCCAGTCGGCGAAGCGGTCGGCAAAGGTCTGCGCATGCTGTTCCGCCAGCAGCGTGGTCGGTGCGAGTATCGCAACCTGTTTGCCACCCATGACGGCCACGAAAGCGGCGCGTAATGCCACCTCGGTTTTGCCGAAGCCTACGTCGCCGCAGATCAGCCTGTCCATGGGGCGGCCGCTGGTCATGTCCTGAATGACGGCGTTGATGGCAGCAGCCTGGTCGGGCGTTTCTTCGAAGCCGAAACTTTCCGCGAAGGCTTCATAGTCATGCGCGGAATACTGGAAAGCGTGTCCCTGGCGCATCGCGCGTCGGGCATACAGGTTCAGCAGTTCGGCTGCGGTATCGCGTATCTGCTGTGCGGCACGGCGCTTGGCCTTGTCCCACTGGCCGGAGCCGAGCGTATGCAATGGGGCAGCGTCCGGCGATGCGCCGGAGTAACGGGAAATCACGTGCAGCTGTGCCACGGGCACGTAGAGCATGGTTTCGTTTGCGTATTCCAGATGCAGGAATTCCGTTTCGCCTTCGCCCATGTCCATGCTGATCAGGCCACGATAGCGGCCTATGCCGTGCGACTCGTGCACGACGGGGTCGCCTATCTTAAGTTCCGACAGGTCGCGCACCATCGCATCGACCTGTGTTGTAGCCTCTTGCCGACGTCGGCCAGCGCGGCGCGCGCTGCCGCTTCCGGCATAAAGCTCGGTCTCGGTCAGAAAGGCCAGGTTGCCGAAATCTGCACTGAGCTGGAATCCTGCATGCAAGGGCGCCACGCCCAGCATGACCTTGGCCGTGCCAGTCTGGAAATCCAGGAAGCTGTCACACAAGGTGAAATCAAGCTGATATTCGCTGAAATACTGCTGCAGCGTTTCACGCCGTCCGCTGCTGTCAGCGCAGATCATCACGCGCTTGTCGGTGCGGTCCAGCCAGTTGCGCAATCCGCTAATAGGATCGTCGGCGCGGCGGTTTACTGCGACATCCGGCAGGCGTGCGGAAATTTCACTGGGCGCGTCCTCATTCTGGATCACGAGGCGGCCATAGGGCTTGGCCAGGATGAAGAAATCGTCACTGCTCAGGAATATTTTTTCCGGAGCGAGGATGGGGCGCTGGCTATCCGCCTTCAGAAACTTGTAGCGCGATTGTGTGTCGTTCCAGAAGCGCTTGATGGATGCTTCAATATCTCCAACCAGTGCAAAGCAGGTTTCTTCGGGTAGATACTGGAACAGCGTTGCAGTTTCATCGAAAAACAGCGGAAGATAGTATTCGATGCCCGCCGAGGGAATGCCGTTGCCTATGTCCTTGTAGATGGAATAACGCGAGGGGTCGCCTTCGAATACTTCGCGCCAGCGGCTGCGGAAGTTCGTTCGCGCGTTTTCGTCCATCGGGAATTCGCGCCCTGGCAGTAGGCGGATTTCATTGACCGGATACAGCGAACGCTGCGTATCGGCATCAAAAGTGCGTATGGTCTCGATGGTATCGCCGAACAGGTCGATGCGGTAAGGCAGGGCCGAGCCCATGGGAAAGAGATCGATCAAGCCGCCGCGCACCGAATACTCGCCGGGCGACATGACTTGCGCGACATGGCTGTAGCCTGCCAGCGTCAACTGCGACTTTAGCTTGGCCTCGTCCAGTGTTTCGCCCTTCTTGAAGAAGAAGGTATAGGCGGCGAGGAAGGAGGGTGGCGCCATGCGCAACAGCGCGGTGGTCGCGGGAATGATCAGGACGTCGCATTGCCCGTTCTGCACTTCGTGCAGCGTGGCCAGTCGTTCCGATACCAGATCCTGGTGCGGCGAGAAAGCATCGTAGGGCAGGGTTTCCCAATCCGGCAGCAAATGGCAGCGCAAGGCATCGTCCTTGCCTGAGAACCAGGGAACCTCGGTCAGTAGACGCTGGGCATCGTTGGCATTGGCCACCACCACGGTAAGCATGCGCTGTTGCGCTTTTAATTCGCGCGCGGCTGAGGCGAGCACAAAGGCATCGGCCGAGCCATGCACGGCCGGTAACACAAACCGGTTTCCTGCTTTGGGAAGAGTTTTTTTCAGATCAAAGGACATCGAGCGCTGGCATAAGACATGCCACAAGAACTAAACAGGCCGCCATGGACCGGATTTGACAGGAGAAAATTAAGGTAAGATTATAAACCATGCCACCCTCCAGGCGAATGTCGGGTCTTGCGAGTGAGACTTCCGGGCCGCCTGAATGTTTCCGGATTATCCGCATTGCCTCTATGCCTTCTTCCCGCTTTTTTGCCCTGATTCCCGCTGCCGGCGTCGGGGCGCGCATGGGCGCCAACAGTCCCAAGCAATACATGCCCCTGGCCGGCAAACCCATGCTGACACATGTGCTGGAAACTTTTGCACGTGCCAGCCAGATCGATCATGTTTTTGTCGTGGTTAGCGCTGATGATGGCTATATCGCCGCGCTGATGGACAATGCGCCGCATCTCGCTGCAAGGGTGACGGTATTGCGTCATGGTGGCGACACGCGCCATCAGTCGGTACGGAACGGGTTGCAGGCGGCAAGAGATATTGTCAGGGACGAGGATTGGGTGCTGGTGCATGACGCAGCGCGTCCGGGCCTGACCGTGGCACTCATCGAGCATTTGATCGAGAGGTTGAAAATCGATGAGGTGGGCGGATTGCTGGCGTTGCCGGTGGTCGATACGCTCAAGCGTGCCACTGGTGGGCAGCGTGCCGGGGAAACTGTATCACGCGAGTCCTTGTGGGCGGCGCAGACACCGCAAATGTTTCGTTACGCGCTGTTGAATAAGGCCTTGAAAGAGGCAGCTCAAGTGACGGACGAAGCCAGCGCGATCGAGGCGTTGGGCTTGCTGCCCAGGCTGGTGGAAGGCAGTCCGCGCAATTTCAAGGTAACCCTGCCCGGCGACGTCGCTCTCGCTGAACTGTATTTAAAAGGATGACCAACTCCATGCTTCCTCCATTCCGTATAGGCCAGGGCTACGACTGCCACGCACTGGTCGAAAATCGTCCATTGGTACTGGGCGGCGTGACCATACCGCATACCAAGGGGCTGCTCGGCCATTCGGATGCTGATGCGTTGCTGCACGCGATTACCGACGCCTTGTTCGGCGCAGTGGCGCTGGGTGACATAGGCAGGCATTTTCCCGATACCGATCCAGCCTTCGCAGGCGCCGATTCGCGTGTGCTGTTGCGCGAGGCGGCCAAGCGAGTTCGCGAAGCGGGTTACGCTATCGGCAATGTGGATGCGACCATCATTGCGCAGCGTCCCAAGATGGCGCCGCATATTCCCGCCATGGTGGCCAATGTCGCACAAGACCTGGGTATCGCGGTCGACCAGGTGAACATCAAGGCCAAGACCAATGAGAAGCTGGGTTACCTGGGGCGCGAAGAAGGTATTGCTACCGAAGCGGTGGCACTGGTGTACAAGCTGTAGTTGCTTCAGCAGCGCTCAGTGCCCCTGCGTCACTTCATTTCTTGTCGGCCGCCAAAACCTTGTTGGCCTTTATTGATTAATCTTCCACTGCACTGCAACGCCTGACGATAAGGCGTATGCTGGTTAGGTCTCCCTAGTGGCAGCGCAAGGGAAGGCAGGGATGTTTTTCGGGTGCGCATTGCGATTTCTGCTCTGAAACCTTGAAGCTGGCCTTGTCCGTCCTTGCTGCCGAATTCACGCATAGACGAGGAAGAAAATGGCACATGAAGGTTATCACGAGCCTTATGACAGGCTTTCCGATGCAACCCGCGACATGCATCGCGCGATCACTTCCCTGATGGAGGAGCTGGAGGCGGTTGATTGGTATAACCAGCGCATCGATGCGGCAACGGACCCGGAGCTGAAAGCGATCCTGACCCATAATCGCGACGAGGAAAAGGAACATGCCGCCATGGTGCTGGAATGGATACGGCGTCGTGATCCCAAGATGGATGAAAAATTACGTGAGTCCTTGTTCAAGGACGGCCCGATTGCCGGCGACCATGAGCACGATCACTGATTCGGCGCGTTTTCGTCGCGGGAATCAGGGGCGACGGGATTTTTGATCAGCGGCAGGCTGATGCGTATGGACAGGCCTCCGCCCTGGCGGTTGGTGACATGCAGCCTGCCGTGATGACGCTGCACTATCCTGTCCACGATCGCTAGTCCCAGGCCTGCCCCGTTAGCCTGGCTGCGGGCATTGTTCATGCGGGTAAAGGGACGCAACAGATAAGGGATTTCCTGCTCCGGTACACCTTTCCCATGGTCTGCCAGCACGATGACCGCATATTGTCCTGTGGCATCGCATTGCAGCTCTATTTCTGTTTTATCCGACTCAGAGGTCTTGCCGTAGCGCCTGGCGTTTTCGATAAGATTATTGAACACACGCTTCAGATCGGTTTCATGCCCCATGATCCGAACGCCGGGCGCGATATGACTGCTCAACACCACATCCGGCAGGCGGGATGCATGCTGGACGATTTCATTCAGCAGGGAGC
>JAEZLB010000224.1 GCA_023435945.1 Pseudomonadota bacterium
TCCACGAACGGCCCCTCGACGTCGTGGACCTTGATGCCGACCATCCCGAGCTTGCGGCCCGCGTCCAGCGAGGCGACCCCCAGGTCCAGCCCGTGATTCACCACCTCGTTGTCGTCCGAGATCCAGACCACATACTCGGTTCGGACCTGCTCGAAGACGTCGTTGTACGCCTTCGCCTGCCCCAGCTTCTTGCCGATCAGCAGCGGCACCAGTCGATCCGAGGCGATCGACTGGAGGTACTCCACCGTGCCATCCGTCGAGCCGGCATCGGTGACGTAGACGACGGTCGGCGTCCGGGTCTGGGTGAAGACGCTGTCGATGCAGCGCTTCAGGCTGTCGAGGCGGTTGAGCGTCCCCAGGACGACCGAGAGACGAGCATCAGAAGCTGGCATGCGCGCACGCATCTCCGGACAGCAGCGGCACGATGCCGAGCCCGTGACCGGGCCCGACACATGGTTCGCGTCAGTGAGCGCCGGCGGCGACCCCGGCCGGTGCGAGCGCGGCGCGATGCTGCTCGTACCAGGCAATGGTCTCGCGCAGGCCGGTCCGGAAGTCGGTCTTCGCCCGGAACCCGAACTCGCGCTCGGCCCTGGAGCCGTCCAGGCAGCGCCGGGGCTGGCCGTTCGGCTTGCTCGGGTCCAGCTCGATGCGGCCCTGGTAGCCGGTCAGCTCGGCGATCAGGTGGGCGAGATCCTTGATGGTGATCTCCTGGCCGGAGCCCAGGTTGACCGGGTCGGACTTGTCGAACCGCTCGGTCATCATGGCCAGCCCCTCGGCCGCGTCATCGACGTACAGGAACTCGCGGCTGGCCGTGCCATCGCCCCAGACCGGCACGCTCGGGGCGCCCGCCTCGCGGGCATCCACGAACTTCTTGATCAGCGCCGGGATTACGTGCGACGAGGACGGGTCGAAGTTGTCGGCCGGGCCGTACAGGTTGACCGGGACCGGGAACAGGACGTTGAAGCCGTACTGCTGACGGTACGCCTGGGCCTGCACCAGCAGCATCTTCTTGGCGAGGCCGTACGGCGCGTTCGTCTCCTCCGGGTAACCGTCCCAGATGTCGTCTTCCTTGAAGGGGACCGGCGTGTACTTGGGATAGGCGCAGATCGTGCCGACCGCGACGACCTTCTTGACGTTGGCCAGCCGCGCCTCCTCGATCAACTGGACGCCCATCATCAGGTTCTCGAAGAAGTACCGCCCGGGGTTCTCCATGTTCGCGCCGATCCCGCCGACCACCGCCGCAAGGTGAACGATCACCTCGGCGCCGCTGTCGCGGATCGCCCGCCGGCACGCATCCCGATCGACCAGGTCATACTCCGCACGTCGCACCACGAAGATGTCGCGCGCCCCGCGCGCTTCCAGCGCCGCCACGACCCGCCTTCCGAGGAAGCCGGAGCCGCCCGTCACCATGATTCGCTGCGTCGACAAGTCAAGGGGCATGCACGGTGTCCTTGTTCGGTATGGGGTGGCCGACATCCGCGGATGTGCGCCAGCGCCGGATTGACATGCCATTGTACAGCTATCCCAAGAGAGCCCGCCCATATTGTGTCGAGCATGCAGGACAGCCGCCCGACGAGCCGGGGCCGTTCGGCGAACGGTCCGGTACACTAGGGAACCATGGATCCAGATACTCCTCCCCGGGACGCCACGGCCCCTCGGGATGCCACGGCCCCTCGGGAAGGTACGGCTACACCGAGTCGTGTGGCCGTCGATGCGCAGGCCAGCGTCAGCGACACCCTGGACGGCGTCGAGGATGCACTCTCGCAGCGAATCGCTGAGCTGGAGGCCTATGTCGCCGGGCTGCTCCGGGTGTGCGACGAGCGCCTGGAGCTGATCCACCAGCTCGATCGGGCCGTCCGCGAGAAGGAGGCGTATACCGCAGCGCTCCAGGCACAGACCGCCGAGCTCCAGGAACGCACCGCCGAGCTCCAGCAGGTCTGCGACGAGCGCCTGGAGGTCATCCGCCAGCTCGATCAAGCGGCCGAGAGCCGGATGAGCGTGATCCAGCGCCTCGAAACCCGCTACCAGGACCGCACCGATGCGCTCCACCAGATCGAGGACCGCTACCGCGACCGCACGGCCCTCATCCAGCGCCTCGAAACCCGCTGCCGCGAGTTGGAGCAGGAGCTCAGGGAGCAGCGCAAACACGGCGGGCGGCTCCGCACCAGGCAGAAAGCCAGCATCGCCAGGGCGCTCGCGCAGGCGCTGAACGAGCCGATCGACACCGAGACTCCCAAGCCCGCCCCCCAGCCCCGCTCGCTGGACCGGATCCTCGCCAACGAGGTCGTGATCCGCCCCTCTGTCGTGTCGGCCGGCACCCAGCTTCGGGAGCTGTGGCAGTTCCGCCACCTCTTTATGGCGCTGGTCTGGCGCAACGTGCGAGTCGAGTTCGACGCGACTCGGCTCGGCTCGGCCTGGGCTGTCGCCCGGCCGCTCCTCTTCGCGGTGGTGTTCGCCTTCTTCCGGACCCTGTCCGGCGCAAACACCTACGTCGAGATCCCGTACTGGCTGTACGTCTACAGCGGCCTGCTGCTCTGGACCTACTTCACGGATACGGCCACCAACGTGGCCGGGGCGCTGCGCGTGGACGCCGCCCTGCTGACCAAGGTCTACTACCCGCGCCTGCTGACGCCGTTAGTACCCGCCGTCGCCGGCTTACTCACGATCGCCGTGGGGATGGTCCCCTTAGCCTTCATGATGCTCTGGACCGGCATGCGTCCCGGCTGGTCGATCCTGCTGCTGCCGCTGGTCCTGATCCCCTGCGTCCTCGCGGCCCTCGGCCTCGGCCTGCTGGTGTCGGCGCTCTCGATCGAGAATCGGGACTGGGAGCGGGTGCTGACGTACGGACTCACCATCGGACTCTGGCTCTCACCAGTGATCTACGCACCGGAGATGATCCCGCACGGCTTCATCGACGTGTTCCACCTGAACCCGATGTCCGGCATCCTGATGAGCTTCCGGGCCGCGCTGTTCCAGGAGGTGACCATGCCGACCTGGGAGTGGGTGTACTCGGCGGTCGCCTCCGTCGTCCTGCTCCTCGTCGGACTGTGGGCGTTCCGCCGGACCGAGCTGCGGCTGGTGGACCGCCTGTGACCTCCCCGTCGACGACAACCGTGGTCGCCGCCCCCGAGTCGACCGAGCGCCCCGTGATGATCAGCGTCCGGGGTATCTCCAAGCAGTTCCTGCGCGGCAGCGAGGGCAGCAAGTCGCTCCACGGCGGCCTGGCCGCGCTGCTGAGGATGGTCCGCCGGCAGCCGGCCGATCCGACGACCGGCCAGCAGCGTGACGCGTTCTGGGCGCTCAACGACGTCTCCTTCGACATCCGCTACGGCGAGCGGGTCGGGATCATCGGGCGGAACGGGGCCGGCAAGTCAACGCTGCTGAAGATCCTCTCGCGCGTCATCTACCCCACCACCGGCGAGGCCCGGGTGCGCGGGCGGCTGGTCTCGCTGCTGGAAATCGGGACCGGCTTCATCGGCGATCTCAGCGGCCGCGAGAACGTCTACCTGAACGCCTCGATCCATGGGCTCAGCCGGGCCGAGATCCAGGAGCGCTTCGACGAGATCGTCGCGTTCTCCGAAGTCGAGGATTTCCTGGACACGCCGGTCAAGTGGTACTCCAGCGGCATGCGGATGCGCCTGGCGTTCTCCGTGGCCGCCCATCTGGACCCGGACATCCTGATCCTGGACGAAGTTCTGACCGTTGGCGATCTTGACTTCCAGCGGAAGGGCCTGGAGCGGGTCCAGCAGCTCGTCTCGGAGGGCCGGAC